>JAOPZY010000028.1 GCA_025963875.1 Actinomycetota bacterium | reverse complement strand
TCGCCACCCTCGACAGCCGTCTCGAGGCAGCTGAAGCCGACCTCCTTGCCCCGCTGGATGAGGCCGAGCGGATGAGCTTCCGTTCCCAGCTCCGTGCCGTTGCCGCCCGGGTCAACGCCCGTGATCCCGTGGACAACCCCTGTTTGCTCGCCGAGCAAGTGAACGCGGACTTACCTGCTCCCAAGGCTCCCAAGGCTCCGGCCCCCGCCGGAGGGCGCGCGCTTGAGGGGCTCACAAGGTGAGCCCCCCGGTATGCGCCGCGCTGGGTTAACCGGCCGCGCGAAACCTTTGATCTGCGGCGTATCCCGACTCCGCTCCTGCCTCGTACGTCGCCGCGTTCGGGGCTACCGATCCTCCGGCCAGGGCACCGATGACCGCCGTGACAAGCCCGATCCCCAGCGACCAGAACATTGCCCACAGGCTGGTGCCGGCCCGCAGGTCGGGGATGATGCGCCCGCTCCCGACGAGCGCCGGGACCCCGGCGAGCGTCGTCGCGATGACCAGGAGTCCCCACATCGTGACGGGGTTGACCAGGCCCGGGCCCCATCCGCGGTAACGGTTGTTGCCGCCCAGCCACCCCATGACGTAAGCCCCGACAAGAAAGCTCACGATGGCCGTGATCCCGACCCACCAGCTCAGGTTGGTCGCGAAGTACGTGACCCCGGATCCATAGGCGAGTGCAACCCACAAGAGCGTTGCGAGGACGAAGAGTCCGAGCGCAACCAGCGAACCAGCAAAGAGGGCCCGCCACTGGATGAGGCCCGGGGGCCGGGCGGCTTGTCCCTCCGCATTGCCAACATAGGTAGCCATGACTGCTCCTTTCTTCTGGTGTCTCATAACCCGACCAGAAGTGAGGCGATCGGTCCTCAGTAGCGCCTACTAGACTCCAAGGCGGGGACTACTGAGCGGCTCGGCCCCCGTGGGCGTTTCGGTGTGGAGGGGAGCGCGTGAACGACTGGCCGCTCGTTGGTCGGAGCAAGGAGCTTGCTCGGTTGACCGGCGCCCTGGTCGCCCAGCGGGGCGCGGTGATCACCGGCCCCGCCGGCGTGGGCAAGACGACCCTGGCAATGACGGGTGCCGAGTTGGCCCGCAAGCGGGGGATGTCGTTGTCCCACACGGCCGCCACGCACGCTTCGCGGGGGCTGCCCTTCGGGGCGTTCGCGTCCATGCTGCCGCCCGATCCCGACGACGACAGCCTTGGGCGGGAGGAACGCGGTGACCTGCTCCGACGCTACGCCCGGGCCGTGGTCGAGGGGGCCGGAGGGCGTCCGCTCGTGGTCTTCGTGGATGACGCCCATCTCCTGGACAACGGGTCGGCCACCCTCCTTCACCAGCTGTCCCTGAACCGGGCGGCGACGATCCTCGCCACCGTGCTGTCCGGTGAGGCGGCCCCCGACTCGGTGGTGGCCCTGTGGAAGGACGGTCCGGCCGAGCGCATCGAGGTGGGCGTGCTCGATGACGCGGTGATCGAGGAGCTGCTGGTCACGGTGCTGGGGGGGCCGGTGGATGCGTTGTCGGTGCGACAGTTCGCCGATCGCTGTGGCGGCAGTCCGATGTTCCTCCGCGAGCTCGTGACCGGGGCGCTCGACAACGGCGCCCTTGTCGATGAGGGCGGCATCTGGCGTCTTCGGGGCGCGCTCCGGCCCACGGCCCGCCTCGTCGAGCTGGTGGCGCTGAGGCTGGGCGACCTGACCGGTCCCGAGCGCGCCGTCGTGGAGCTCCTGACCCTGAGCGAGCCGCTCGGCCAGGCGACGCTGGACCAGCTGTCCGATCCAGACGCGGTCGAAGATCTCGAAGGCAAGGGCCTGATCGTCAGCCGCATCGACGGCGGTCGGGTCCAGGTGTGCTTCACCCATCCCATGTACGGAGATATGGTGCGGGTGGGCATCAGCGCCCTTCGCGAGCGAGGTATCGCCCGGTCGTTGGCCGAGGTGCTCGAGGCCACCGGCGGACGGCGGCGGGACGACACCCTGCGGCTGGCATCGCTGCGCCTCGTCGGCGGCGGCGGCAGCGGCGGGCTCCTGCTGGCGGGGGCGATCGCTGCTCGGACCCGCCACGACCATTCCCTCGCGGAGCGGCTGGCCCGGGCTGCGATCAACCAGGGCGGCGGCTTCGCGGCTCATTATGTGGCCGCCGAGGCCGCCCAGTTCCAGGGTCGTACCGACCAGGCCGACCACGAGCTGGCCGCCCTCGCCGGGCAGGTGACCAGCGACGCCCAGCGGGCTCGTGTCGCCCTGCTCCGCTTCGACAACGCCTTCCTTGGGCGTGGCCAGGCCGACTTGCAACTGATCGACGAGGCTGCCGAGGCCATCACCGACCCGTCCTGGCGCCACGAGCTGGAGGCCAGACGCTCGTGGGCCATGAGTATGAGCCGGGGGCCCCGGGCCGCCGTGGAGGCCGGATCGGCCTTTCTCCAGCGCCCCCGTTCGGGCCCGCTCAGCCCCGGGCACGCGTCCATGTCCTACAGCCTCGCCCGGCTCGGTCGCCTCGACGACGCCAGACGGCTCCTCAGTCCCACCCCCGGCAAGGAGGAGATACCCGGGATCGACGAGCCCTGGGAACAATGGAGCCTGTTTGCGCTTCGCATCCAGGTGCTGGTGTACGCGGGCCGGCTCGGGGAGGCCGAGGAGCTCCTCAACCGTGCCTATGCGCTGGTTGTCGATCAGCCGGGGGCCGAAGCGGGAGCCTTCGTTGCCGGATGGTTCGCCTTTCTCTACATCGAACAAGGCCGCCCGATGAGCGCCTTTCGCCGGGCCAACGAGTCCTACGCCCTCTTCCAGCAGCTCGGGCGGACGTACGGGGCCAGTTGGCCCTACATGGCCGCCGCGCAGGCACTCGCGCTTGCCGGGCGGGCCGACCGGGCGGCCGAGACGCTCGCCGCCTACGACGCCCTCGGCCTCCCCCCGGTGATGCTCATCGAGACGGACCTCCTCCAAGCCCGGGCCTGGGCGGTGGCGGCCGCCGGTGACCTCGCGGCCGCCTGTGACCAGCTCGAAGCCGCGGCCGACCTTGCCGAGGAGATCGGCGACCTCATCGGCGCCACCAACACCCTGCACGGCCTTGCCCGCCTGGGCCGTGCCCCCCAGGTGGCCGCTCGCCTGGCCGCTCTCGCCGCTCAGGTGGACGGCGATCTGGTGGCTGCCCGTGCCGCCTACGCCACTGCGGTCGCAGCACGAGACAGCACAGCCCTCCACAAGGTCTCCCGCGACTTCGAGGACCTCGGTGCGATCCTCTACGCCGCCGAGGCCCGCGCGGAGGCCGCCGTCCTCCTCCGCCGCGCCGGCCAAGCACGGGATGGCGCCGCCGCCGAGCAGCACGCTGCGCGGCTTCTGGCCCGCTGCGAAGGGGCCGACACACCCCCGGTCCGAACCATCACCGCACGTGTCCGCCTCACACCCGGCGAGCTCGACACCGCCCAGCATGCCGCTGCAGGTCGCTCCAACAAGCGGATAGCTGCCGACATGCATCTGTCGGTTCGAACCGTGGAAAGCCACCTCCAGCACGTCTACGAGAAGCTTGGAATCTCCGGGCGCCACGAGCTGGCCGATGCGCTGCGGGACCAGCCTTCGCCGCGTCCGTAGTACTCCCTACCCCAGAACCAGTAGCGACTACTGAGGACCGATCGCCCACCCTTGTGGTCCCCTACAGGCATGAGTGCGGGCCGTCCACTCTCTGCCGAAAGGGGAGCCCCATGAGCAATTTGACACGCCCACCAGAGACAACACTTCGGCGTCGGACCGACCTCTCGGCGGGGACTGCGTTCGTTACCGATTGGGCACTGGAGCAGACAGCCGGGACTGCGGGCAGCTCGCCCGAGGCTCCTGTGGTTCTGGTCGTCGGCTTCGATGGATCGGAGCCTGCCCAACGGGCTCTCGATGCCGCCACCGAACTGCTCCGCGACCGGGAGGGCGTGCTCGAAGTCGTCTACGTCGCCCAGGATCCTGCTGGCTCAGTGTCGTCAACGGGAATCGAGACCCCGGCGCCGGCGCACGATGTAGAGAGCCGGCTGGCATACGAAGTCCGCGCCCGGCTGGACACGACGGAGCCGAGCTGGCACTTTCAACGCCGCCACGGCGCGGTGGCCAGTGAGCTGCTCGATGCCGCGGAGGAACTCCGCCGCCAGCGCGGCCCCGACGCCACCGTCGTCCTGGTCGTCGGCGGTTCATCCAACCAACATCTCCACGTCGCCGGATCCGTACCGTCGAACCTGGCACAGGTCGACCGGTTCCCCCTCGTGGTCGGCCCGTAGCGCCAAATTTGTAGATCAGGAGAAATGGAGGCTGAGATGGCGCAAATTCTTTACACGGCGGAGGCATCCGTCACGGGCGGGCGTGCGAGCGGTCACGGGCGCACGACTGACGGAGCCTTGGACGTACAACTGCGAACGCCGAAGGAGATGGGTGGCGACGGGGGCGGAACGAACCCCGAACAGCTCTTCGCCGTGGGGTATGCGGCCTGCTTCGAGAGCGCTCTCGGCGTGGTGGCTCGTCGTGAACGCGTCGAGGCGGGGGACGTCTCGATCGACAGCCGCGTGAACCTCCTTCCCAACGGGGAGCGCGGATTCATGCTTGCCGTAACACTCGACGTGACCCTGCCGCAGGTGCAGGACCCCGAGCAGGCGGCGCGCCTCGTTGCTGCCGCGCACAAGGTCTGTCCGTACTCGAATGCCACCCGGGGCAACATCGACG
>JAOPZY010000025.1 GCA_025963875.1 Actinomycetota bacterium | reverse complement strand
GGCCACCGGTTCGTGGGGCCGGAGGAGATGTTGGCGGCAACGCAGGAAGCAAGTGGTTGGGAGGAGAAGGTAGCGTGAACGGCGCGGCCCCGGCGCAGGTCCGCCTCACACTGGTCGGCCAACCTCGTCCCTGTGTCACCTCCGCCGGAAGCAGCGTCGTCGAGCGGCTCACGGCCCTCCTCGGAGAGCATGATCCGAGTACGCTGCATCACTCCATCCGGGTCGCGCACCTTGTGGTTGCCATGGCAGCCAACCAGGGCCTGCCGGCACGAGAGCACTCCGCCGCCTTCCTTGCGGGCCTTCTGCACGATGTCGGCAAGATCTCGATCCCAACGGCACTGCTCGACAAGCCAACGGCGTTGACGGAGGAAGAAGCTGGGGTGCTGCGCGATCATGCAGCCGCGGGAGGCTGGATGGTCGGGCCGTTCGTCTCCTCCGACGTGGCCCATGCGGTCCGTCACCATCACGAGCGCTTTGACGGGCGCGGATACCCCGCAGGGTTGGGAGCGGCCGACCTCCCCTGGATGACGCGGGCCGTCGCCGTGGCGGACACCTACGACGCCCTTGTCTCACAACGTCCCTACCGGGAAGGATGTTGCACGTCCCAAGCCTTCCGTGAGTTGGACCGGGTCGCAGGCTCCCAATTGGACGGCGAGCTGGTTGACCTGCTGATCAGGGCAGTGACCACTCCTGCGGCTTCGCTCGTTGCCTGAGACGAGGCGGCGCCAGATCTGCGCCGGCCAGGAGCTGTAGGAGAAGGTTAGGGCCCCACCGCGCGCATTCGCGCGATCTGCTCCTTTCTTCGGCCGGGCCCGGGCCGAACCACCACCCGGCGTGCTTCCACCCCGGAGCAAACCTTGCTAGGGTTGCCCGTCGATGGAGGGGACCGGGCACATCGCTGAAGGCAGGCCCACGTCCCGGCTGCCCGCCCTGGCGATCGCCCTCCTGCTCGCGGCCTTCCTGCTTGCCCCGGCGCCCTTCGGGAAGCCCGCCGCCGCTGCGCCGAAGAAGGTCCTGACCGTCGCCACGAATGGGAGCGTCGACTCCCTGAGCCCCTTTCTGGCGCAGCGGGTCCTCCCGACCGAGGTCCACCGGCTCGTCTATGACTTCCTCACGAACTACGACCCGAAGGACGACCACGCCGTGCCGGCGATGGCCACGTCCTGGTCTCCCTCGCCCGACAAGCTCACCTGGACCTACGCGATCCGGTCCGGGATGAAGTGGTCGGACGGCGTTCCCGTCACCGCCAGGGACATCGCCTGGACCTACAACCTGATGATGACCAACAAGGACGCTGCCACGGCCAACGGCAACTTCGTGGCCAATTTCAAATCGGTGACGGCGCCCGACGACTCGACCCTGGTCGTCGTGCTCGGCAAGCCGCAAGCGACGATGCTCGCCCTCGACATCCCCGTCGCCCCCCAGCACGTGTGGGAGTCCCACGTCTCCGACATCGGCACGTTCAGCAACGACGCGACCTTCCCGATCGTGGGCGACGGACCGTTCATCCTCTCCGCCTACCGCAAGGACCAGTACATCCAGCTCGACGCCAACCCCGGCTACTGGAGGGGCCGGCCGAAGTTCGACCAGTTGATCTTCAAGCACTATGCGAACCAGGATGCCGAAGTGCAGGCCCTCAAGAAGGGGGAGGTCGACTTCGCCGGCGACCTGACGCCGGCGCAGTTCAACTCCCTGAAAGGGGCCGCGAACATCACGCTCAACAACGGCGACGGGAAGCGCTTCTACGCGCTGGCGATCAACCCCGGCGCCACCACGACGAACGGCAAGCCATTCGGCGACGGCAACCCCGCTCTGAAGGACCCGCTGGTGCGCCAGGCCATCATGGAGGCCATCGACAAGCCCGCGCTCGTGAACAAGACGCTCGGCGGCTTCGGGGTCGTGGGTCAGGGCTACATCCCGCCCATCTTCTCGACCTACACCTGGAGCCCGCCGGCCACCGAGACGGTCGGCTCCGACCCGGCGAAGGCCAGCCAGCTCCTCGACCAGGCGGGCTATCGCAAAGGGCCGGACGGCAGGCGCACGACCCCCGACGGCAAGCCCTTCACCCTGCGCCTCTACGGCGAGACCCAGCGGGCGGAGGACGCGCAGAACGCCACGTTCGTCAAGGAGTGGCTCGACGCCATCGGGATCAACGTCTCGGCCTCGATCGTCGACCAGGCGACCGTGGGCGACAACGAGACGGCGGGGAACTACGACCTCGCCTTCGACTCCTGGCTCGTCAATCCCGATCCCGACTTCGTGCTCTCGATCCAGACCTGCGGCGCCCGCCCGGCGACGGCGGGGGGCAGCTTCCCCGGCGATAACTTCGTCTGCGACTCGACCTACGACCAGCTCTACGCCGCCCAGATCTCCGAGTACGACGCCGCTGCCCGCGCGGGTCTCATCAAGAGGATGGAGGCGCAGCTCTTCACAGACCGCTACGTCAACGTCCTCTACTATCCGAACACCCTCGAGGCCTACCGCAATGACGTGATCGGCTCGATGCAGATGCAGCCCCAGCCCAACGGCATCTACGACGGGCAGGACGGGTACTGGAGCTGGTGGTCGGCGACCCCCGGCGCGGCGGCTTCGTCGTCATCTCACGTCGGCGCATGGGCCGTCGTTGCCGGTGTCGCCGTGGTAGCCGTCGTCCTGGCGGCGGTGGTGCTCCTGGTGGTCCGACGGCGCTCGACGGCGCAGGAGCGTGAGTAGCGACGGAGCCCGCAAGCCAGCCTGCTCACGGGGTTCCCACCCGACGCCCCGCGGCTCGCGGCTACGTCGCGGCAAGGATACGGGGCTCCCTGGTCAGCCTTCTCGCTGTTGCGTTCACCGGCTTCTTCATCTTCCGCATCCTTCCGGGCGACCCCGTCCGCACGATCACGCGGGGACGGCCGGTGAGCGCAGCCCAGCTTGCCGAACTCCGTCACACGTTCGCCCTCGACAAGCCAGTCGTCGTGCAGTTCGGCGACTACCTGCTGCGACTCGCCCACGGCGACCTGGGCGTCTCGTTCCAGTATCGGACGCCCGTCCTCCGGCTCATCCTCGAGCACCTCGGTGCCACCGTGTACCTGGTGGGGACCGCGACCCTCCTCGCCGCTGCCCTGGGCCTGTGGCTCGGCGCCCGCACCGCCTGGAGGAGGGGCGGGGCCGCGGACCGTGCCAACACCGCCATCGCCCTCACGCTGTGGTCGGTGCCGACCTTCTGGCTCGGGCTGATCCTCATCGTCGTGTTCGCCGTCGGCGTCGGCCCGATCCCGGGGCTCTTCCCCACCGGCGGCATCAGCGCACCGGGCGTCACCGGCATCTTCCCCGTAGTGGCCGACCGGCTGGCTCACCTCGTCCTTCCCTGCCTGACCCTGGTCGCCGTCCTCTACGCCCAGTACCTGCTCATCATGCGGTCCTCCCTGCTCGACGAGATGGGCGAGGACTACCTGACCACGGCTCGGGCGAAGGGCCTGCGCGACACCGAGGTCCTCCGCAGGCACGCCGTCCCGAACGCCCTCCTTCCCACGGTGACCCTGGTCTTCCTGCAGCTGGGCACCGTGGTGTCCGGTGCGGTCCTCGTCGAAGCCGTGTTCTCGTGGCCAGGCCTCGGTTCGCTCTTCTACCAGGCCCTGACCGTCCCCGATCTGCCGCTGCTCCAAGGGCTCTTCCTCTTCTTCTCGGCCTCGGTGATCGTCATGAACCTGCTGGCCGAGCTGCTCTGCCCGCTGCTGGACCCCAGGGTCCGGACCGGATGAGCGGCTCGCTCGCCCGCTCCCTGCGCGAGTACCGCAACCACCGGGCGGGCGTGGTGGGCCTCGCCGCGCTGCTCCTCTTCGTCGCGCTGGCGGTCGGTGCCCCACTCTTCGTGACTGCCAGGGACCTGAGCGCCGTCTATGCTCCCGGCGCCCCGCGCCAGCCCCCGTCGTCACATTTCCTGCTCGGGACCGACGCCTACGGCCGTTCGATGCTGGCGGTCACGCTCTGGGGCGCCCGGATCTCCCTCGCCGTCGGCCTGCTGGCCACCATGATGTCCGTCGGCATCGGCTCGCTCACCGGCATCGTGGCGGGACATTTCCGGGGCTGGGTCTCCACGCTGCTCATGCGCGTCACCGACTGGTTCCTCGTGCTCCCGACCCTCGTGCTCGCCGCGGCGCTTGCGAGCGTGATGCACCGTGGCATCGTGACGGTGATCATCGCCATCGGCCTGACCGCGTGGCCCGGCACCGCCCGGCTCGTGCGGGCACAGACCCTCACGTTGGAGGCCAGGCCCTACGTCGAGCGGGCGAAGGCCCTCGGAGCGGGCGACTGGCATGTCATGCGCCGCCACGTCCTGCCGAACCTCACGCCCCTGATCCTTGCCCAGACGACCCTGTCGGTCTCGGCGGCCATCCTCATGGAGGCGACCCTCGCCTTCCTCGGCCTCAGCGACCCCACAAAGGTGTCGTGGGGCACGACCCTGCAGCTCGCCCAGCAGGTGGGCGCCGTGAGCGCCGGAGACTGGTGGATCCTACTGCCGCCGGGCCTGGCGATCGTGGCGGTGGCGCTTGCCTTCACGCTGTGCGGCCGGGCGCTGGAGGCGACGCTCAATCCCCGGCTCGAAGGGAAGGGATGACCCCCGCCCTGCTCGAGATCGCCGATCTCCGGGTCACCTACCGGAGCGCCTCCGGAGAGGTGCCGGCGCTCCGCGGTATCGACCTGACCATCGAGGCGGGTCAGAAGGTCGGCATCGCCGGCGAATCGGGATGCGGCAAATCGACGCTTGCGCTCAGTCTTCTGCGGCTGCTCCCCCGAGGAGCGCGGGCGACCGGCCGCATCTGCTTCGAGGGCGAGGACATCCTGACGATGGGGTGGGGCCGGCTCCGGGCCGTCCGGTGGTCGGAGGCGTCGATCGTGTTCCAGGGGGCGATGCACTCGCTCAACCCGGTCCGCCAGGTGGGCTCCCAGGTCCTCGAGCCGATCCTGCTGCACGAGGAGGTCGAGCAGGCCGAAGCCCGCGCCAGAGTTTCCCGCCTGTTCGAGGACGTGGGGCTGGCGGCCTCCACGGCGCATGCCTACCCCCACCAGCTTTCCGGCGGGCAGCGCCAGCGGGTGATGATCGCCATGGCGCTTGCGTGCTCGCCGCGGCTCGTGGTCGCCGACGAGCCGACCAGTGCCCTCGACGTCATGGTCCAGGCCCAGATCCTCCGGCTCGTCGACCGGCTCGTCACGGGGCAGGGGATCGGCCTCGTCCTGATCAGCCACGACCTCTCGGTCCTCACGTCGACCTGCGACCGGGTGGCCGTGATGTACGCAGGACGGATCGTCGAGGAGGGTCCGGCGGCCGAGGTGTTCGCCGCCCCCCGGCACCCCTATACGGCGGCGCTCGTCGCTGCCTACCCCAGGATCGGCGACGAGACGGCACGCGGGAAGCCCGGGGGCCTTGCGGGCGATCCCCCCGATCCGCAGCGCCTTCCTGCAGGCTGCTCCTTCCGCCCGCTGTGCCCGGTTGCCGTTGCGGAGTGCGAGCGGCTGGACCCCCCGTTGTGGCCCGCCGGCGCCGGGCGGCAAGCGGCGTGCATCCACCTGCGCCCGTCCGACGTGAGGTGAGCACCGCGGCATCGTTACCGGTCCTCAGCGCCTGCGGCGTGCACGTCACCTTCCCGGGACGGCGAGGCCGTGAGTCGGCACGGGCGCTCGACGGCGTGAACCTGGACGTGTACCCCTCGGAGATCCTTGCCCTCGTGGGGGAGTCGGGGTGTGGCAAGACGACGCTGGCCCGCACGCTGCTGGGGCTGGAGCGCCCGTCGGCCGGTGATGTTCGCTTCGCAGGGGTGCCCCTCGCCTACTCGCCACGGTCGCTCAGGACCTACCGCCGCCGGGTGCAGCTCGTGCTCCAGGATCCGATGGGCGCGCTCAACCCCCGGCACACCGTGTACGAGGCGGTTGCGGAGGGGCTGCGCATTCACGGGGCCGAAGCGCTCGGGTCGTTCGGCGACGAGGCGACCAAGGTGGCCGATGCCCTCTCCCGCGCCGGGCTGCGCCCACCCGAGCGGTTCTTTCCCCGCTACCCCCACGAGCTGTCGGGCGGCCAGCGCCAGCGCGTGGTGATCGCTGGCGCGCTGGTGCTCGATCCCCAGGTGATCGTGGCCGACGAGCCGGTGGCGTCCCTCGACGCCTCGGTGCGTGGCGAGATCCTCAAGCTCCTGCTGGGCCTCCGGGACGACTCGGGGCTCTCCGCCCTCGTGGCGACGCACGACCTAGGCCTGGCGTGGAACGTGGCCGACCGGGTGGCGGTGATGTACCTGGGCAGGATCGTGGAGGCCGGCCCGGTCGAGACGATCCTGCGCTCGCCCGAGCACCCCTACACGCGGGCCCTGCTCTCGGTCGCTTCTACCGCCGGCGGGAATCCGCCGGTGATCCTGAGCGGCGAGGCCCCCGATCCGTCCCACGTGCCGGCCGGCTGCAGGTTCCACCCCCGCTGCCCTGCGCTGGCGTCGGGCGTGGCCGCGGCTGCCGGGATCGCTGAGGCGTGCCGCAGCGTCGATCCCGGCGTCCTGCCCGGCGGCCGGGGGGCCGGGGTCGCATGCCACCTCTACCCACCGTCCTCATGAGCCGCGTCATGACCTGTAGATTCCGTCAAAAGGGTTGCTGGCGGCCCTTTTTGACGGAATCTACTTCTCTCAGCCCCCCGACCAGCGCCTGATCAGGCCGGTCTAGGCCCAATACCCATAAGTTATAGTCCCGCGAGAAGAGTTCTGATGGCTCCGAGGGTGCCTGTTGATCAATTCTCTGGCTGGTCAATGGCGATCTCCACCTCATCGATGCCGCTGGTGCTGGGCGAGTAGTTGGGCGCGCTCTGCCAAGGGCCATCTTTGAGCACCGGGTCTTCGACCTCATCGACGAACATGGATCGCCAGCGCTGCCGGGGATCGTCCGGGAGGCGACCCTGGCTCGTGGCTCCGCCAGTCTGGTAGGCCAGGACCCTGGGCCGTCCGTTCTTGTAGCCGAGGACATGCGGGCACAGGATGCGCTCCCTGCCCTGGTAGCGGACGGCGACGGGCCTTCGCTGCAGGAGGGCCTGCTCCAGCACCGCCCAGGCCGAAGGCCGACTGGTCGTCATGTGAGCGCAACCCCGGGACGCAGGACCCGCACCGCCTGAGAGGGGGTGCGGGTGGGCTGGGGCCAGCTGCGGTGCTCGGCTCGCTTGACCTTGTAGTTCGACATCTTGCGCTTGACCACCCGGGCTGCCGCACGCAGGCGACGCTTTGGGACGAGGTGCCGGCAGATCTCGGCGACGGTGGCCTCCAGTGCCAGTGCGAGGGCGGAGGTGGTGGTACCGACCCCGGCACGGACGCTGCGCCGGGCTGCGTGCAGCGTGGCCGTGAACGAGATGCGGTCGGGGTCGACCCCGCCGCCGCCGGCGGCCGTGGCCATGAGCGCCCGGATGGCGTAGTGGGTGCACAGCAAACCCCAGACTTCCTGGCGCACCCCCTCCGGCGCCTTGGAGCGCAGCACCACGCGTGGTCCGCGCTGGTGGCTCTTCAGCTCGTCGAGGGCCGACTCGATCTCCCAGCGCTGCGCATACAGCGCCGCCAGCTCGTCGGCGGGTGCCTCGTCGGGGTCGAGGATGGTGGTGACGAGGCGGTAGCGGGTGGTCTCTGCCTGCGGGCGTCCCGGGTCGGCGATCTCGTACTCCACGACGCGCACCGGGGTGACCCGCTGGCGGGCACGCTTGTCGTCGCTGGCCACCAGCTCGGAGGCGTACGAGCCGTCGGGATGGCGGGCGAGCACCGGCAGCACCGCATTGGCCTTGGCCCGCCAGCACAGATCGGCGCCGGTGGCAGCGAAGGCCGAGAACAGGGGGTGGGCGCAGAAGCCACGGTCAGCGAACACGAGCATGCCCGGCCGAAGCCTGTCCGCAAGCTGGCGGGCCAGGGTGGCCTCCCCGATGGCGTAGGTGCCCATGGCCGCTTCGAACATGCAATGAGTGCCGCACTCGGCCAGCGCCACCATTCGGATCTGCGGGAAGGCGCCCACCCCCGAGCCCCGGCCCGACCCAGGCCGGCCGAACTCGGCGGCATTCTCGGGGGTGTCGGCCACGTCCAGGGTGGTTCCGTCAATGCTCACCAGCCGCCGGCCCCGCCAGAAGGCGCCGGGCGTCGAGGCGGTGCCAACCGGGACGCAGCCCCGGGCGAACAGCTCGGCGAGCGGGGCTTCCCCGAGCCGGGCCCGGGCCAGCGAGATCGCCGGCTGGGAGGGAACGCTCCAGCTCTGGCGCCATCCCGACTCCCACGACAAGCCCTCGACCAGGCTTCGCATGACCTCCTCGTAACCAGAAGAAGAGAACAGGGCCATCGCCATGACGTAATAGGCAACCAACCGGGCCGGCAGCAGCCGGGAGCGCCGCTGGCGGCGGCCCGTGTCCGACACCACCGCGTCCACCAACTCGGATGGGAATGTGCGGGTCAACACACCGAGCGCCACATGGTCGGACAACCGCTGGTCATCCCTCGGCTTGACCCACCCGGCTCGTGGCATGGCCGGCAGAATAACACAGATGTAACCTTAACTTATGGGTATTGGGGCTAGCCGCAGGAGGGCCCGCTCCAGGGCCGCCCGCAGCGCCCCGCTGTCCCGGATCCCCGGCTCGGGATGGAACAGCTTGAGTCGCAGCGTCCCGGCCGGGCGGTCGTACTTCAGGTCCGCCCGGCCGGCGAAGCGGTCCCGCCACAGCAGCGGAAGGACGTAGTAGCCGTAGACCCGTTCGGGCTCCCGCTTGTAGACCTCGATGACGTGGCGGAAGCCGAAGGCCTGGACCAGGAGCGGCCGGTCCCACAACAGGTTGTCGAAGGGCGAGAGCAGCACCGGGGGAGCGGGGTCGCCGGGCTCGATGCCGGCTGGGACGAGCACCGGCGGCCCGCCGCCTTCCACGGCGACCCGCTCCAGCAGGCCGTCGGCCACCAGGGCATCGGCATGCGGGCGGACGCCGGCGACGCCCTGCTGCAGCCGCCACATCTCCGCCACGGCCTTGTCCGTGAGCGCTCCGCGGGCGGTCACGCCCCGCACCGTGGCCCACCGGACGAACTCGTCGCGCGACGGCAGGGGCCGGCCGAGGAGGTCATCCGGGATCACCTGCTCCGGCAGGGCGTAGATCCGCTGGAACCCGTCCCGGCCGGCGATGGCCAGTTCGCCGGTTGCGAAGAGCGCCTCCAGCGCCCGCTTGGCGGGCTTCCAGTTCCACATCCCCCCGCCCGGACCGCCCGGTCCCACACCGTCGAAGTCGCGCGACCCGAGCGGGCCACGATCCCGGACCTCCTCCAGCACACGCTTCACCAGGCCGGGGTTCTCCTCGAGGATCCGCGTCCGCCAGGCATGGCCCTGGAACTCCCGCATCCGCCACCGGTGCCACGGGTAGTCCTCGATCGGCAGCAGGCAGGCCTCGTGCGCCCAGTACTCGAAGAGCCTCTGCGTCCCGAGCAGCCTCGACACGGTCCCCGGCGGGTACCACCCCACCCGGGACGACAGGGCGAGCCGGTGGCTGCGCTCGACCGTCGAGATCGAGTCCAGCTGTACGGCGCCGAGGCGCTGCACCGCGGCCACGACGTCGGCGGGTCCTCCCCGGCGGAAACGTGAAGCGTAGCCCTGGGCCGACACGAGGCGGCGGCGCAGCTCCGCCAGGGAGATCTCTTGCATCCGAGCATGGTACCGGTTGACGAGCGAGCTATCACGATATATCGTGAACTATCGCAACTTGTGAAGAAGGGGAGACGGCAATGGGACACTCAGCGGCGTGGGATGAGCAAGGATTCGGCGGCGGCAGGCCACCGTGGGCGGCACGGTGGGCGATGATGGCCGCCGGGCGCAAGCATGGCCACGGCCATCACGGGCGTGGGCACGGTGGCCCCTTCGGACCCTGGGCAGGACCCGGCGGACCGGGTGGAGGTCCGTGGCAGGGCTTCGGCCCCTTCGGGCGAGGTCCCCGAGCGGGCCGGGGAGACGTCCGTGCAGCCATCCTGACCCTGCTCGGCGAGGGTCCGATGCACGGGTACCAGGTGATCCAGGAGCTTTCGGAACGCAGCGGCGGCATGTGGCGGCCCAGCCCCGGTTCCGTGTACCCGACCCTGCAGCTCCTGGAGGACGAGGGTCTTGTGCGCAGCGAGGAGGTCGACGGAAAGCGAGTCTTCCACCTCACGGACGCCGGCAAGACCGAGGCGGCCAAGCGCGGCCCGGACACCCCCGCACCCTGGGAGATGGGGGCCGAGGCAGAGCCGTTCGCCGAGCTCCGGACCCTCGGCTTCGGCCTCGTGACGGCCGTGATGCAGGTCGTGCAGTCCGGCAACGAGGGCCAGATCCAGAAGGCCAAGGAGATCCTGTCGGAGGCCAGGCGCAGCCTCTACCGGCTGCTGGCGGAGGACGAGCCGACGGACGCATGAACGCTCGGTGACAGGACTGCGAATTTTCACCGACTTCGATTGACGCGCGAGGTCCGTCCCCCCGACACTGACGCAGTCATGCCACTCAGCCGCCGCGACTTCCTGCGAGCCGGAGTGCTGGGTGGTGCGGGGCTGGGTCTGGTCGGGCTACGGCACCATGAGCTGATCGCCAGGGCGGTCGCGGCGTCGGCGCCGCCGGCTTGCCAGGGCCTTCGCAGCATCGAGCACGTCGTGATCCTCATCCAGGAGAACCGCTCGTTCGACCACTACTTCGGGACGTACAAGGGCGTACGCGGTTTCCAGGATGCCGCCGCGCTGCCCGGGGTCTTCGCTCAGCCCGGCTACGTCCCCAACGGGGCCGCCCTCAACCCCTGGCACCTCGACTCGCGGGCCAACGGCGCCTGCTCCAACGACATCTCCCATGCGTGGGATGTCCAGCACCGGAGCTGGGACGGTGGGGCGATGGACGGTTGGGTGACCGAGCACGTGGCCGCCGACGGCGTTGCCAACGGCGCCCTCACCATGGCCTATTACCAGCGCTCCGACCTCGAGTTCTACTACGCCCTCGCCGACGCCTTCACGATCTGCGACGGCTACCACTGCTCCGTCCTCGGGCCCACCGACCCGAACCGCCTCTACTCGATGACGGCCACGATCGACCCCGGTGGCGGCAACGGCGGCCCGCTGGTCGAGACCCTCGCCGGCACCCGCGCCCAGCACTTCAGGTCCTTCACGTGGACCACGATGCCGGAGCGGTTGCAGTCGGCCGGGGTCAGCTGGAAGGTCTACGGGAACCCCGACGGCAACTTCGGCGACAACGTCCTCCTCTACTTCAAGAACTACACGGCGAACCCCCAGCTCGCCGCCAACGCATTCACCCCGAGCTTCCCCGGCACGTTCCAGCTCGACTGCCTGCTCGGGTCGCTGCCGCAGGTCTCCTGGGTGCTCGCGCCGTTGCTGACGTCGGAGCACCCGCCGGCGCCGCCGCTCTACGGTGAAACGGCCACAGAGTCGGTGCTGCACGCCCTTACCGCCAACCCCGCCCTGTGGGCCAGGACTGCGCTGTTCGTCACCTGGGACGAGAACGGAGGCTTCTTCGACCACGTCCCACCGCCGGTCGCTCCGGCCGGGACGGCGGGGGAGTACCTGACGGTCGCAAGCCTGCCGGCGGCGGCGCAAGGCATCCGCGGGCCCATCGGGCTCGGCCCCCGGGTGCCGATGCTGGTCGCATCCCCGTACAGCCGGGGCGGCCTGGTCTGCTCGGACACGTTCGACCACACGTCGCTGCTGCGGTTCCTCGAGACCCGTTTCGGGGTCGAGGTCCCCAACCTGAGCCCCTGGCGCCGCTCGGTCACGGGCGATCTCACCAGCGCCTTCAACTTCGCCTCGCCGGCGAACAGCTCCGTGCCCTCCCTGCCGGAGGCGAGCCTCCTCGACCCCCGCGTCATCGGCAGCGACTGCCTGACGAAAGCTGCCGGTCTCCTCGGCGGTCTCCTACCGGGCCTGCCTATCGGCGGCCTCGTACCGACGAACCCGGTCCCGCCGAACGGGGGTGTCCCGGCCCAGGAGCCGGGTACTCCCGTTCGACCGAGCGGCTGCCCGTAGGAGGTGGCGGCTCCCCCAGCCTCGCGTGTTGGGTAGGAAGTCCGCTGTGGACGAGGAACCGCACGCAGCGGAACGCATCTCCCGGCAGCCCCCGCCGTTTGCCCGCGGCGCGCGCCACCTCACCATGCTGACGGGGTCGCCGTGGTCGATCGTGGCGATCGTCGTGGCTCTGGGGGCCTGGCTCGCCGCTGGCTGGGCCCTCCGTTTCCCCCGGAGCTGGGAGCTCGGCGCAACCGCAGGGCTGCCCGTGCTCACGCTCGTGCTGGTCGTCGTCGTCCAGCACACGCAGAACCACGACGACCGGGCGATCCAGCTCAAGCTCGACGAGCTGATCCGCGCCCTCGAGCGTGCGTCCAACTCGATGATCCGGGTGGACGAGGGAAGCTGGGAGGACCTCGAGCAGGTCCGGCAGCACTTCCAGGAGCACGTCGCCCCCGCGAGGGAAGGAAGGAGCGAAGGAGCGAACCCGGCGGGCTAGAGGAGCAACTTGAAGAGCCGGAAGACCCGTTCCCACTGGACGGTCTGCGGATTCTTCACGTTGGGGTCGACGATAGTGAACGCCTCCGCCAGGCACACGCTGATGCCCCCGGCGATCTCCGGCAGCCGCACCGCGGTCTCGTCCGCCAGCGCCAGCTCCAGCGGCGGCCAGGCGGCAAGCCGCTCGAGCACGTCCTCGAGTCCCGTGTCGATGTCGAGCTTGCGGAAGGCATGGATGTTCTCCTGCAGGCCCTTGGTGATGGGGAGGTCCCATGGCTGGACGATGTCCCGGTCGTTGGCACTTGCTGTCGCGACTCCCATCAGGAGGAGGTCGTAGATCTTCTGGTTCACGAAGTCGGTGTACCGCTTGATGTCGTTCTTGTCGACGTCCAGGGAGGCTGCCAGGCGGAAGAAGCGTTCGAACGTCGAAACAGCCATGACGGGCATGCGAATGCCTCCTATCCGGGGAACTGGCCAATGGTGACCGTCACCGTGGCCGTGCTGCCATCGGGGTGCGTGATTGCCACCGTGACCTTCTGGCCCGGCGCCATGCCGGCGACCAGCTTGCCGTCCACTCCGGTGATGATGTCGCCGGGCTTGATGCCCGCTGCCGCCGCGGTGGGAATTCGTGACCTTGCCGTCGCGGACGATCTGGCCGGCGATATCAGTGGCGGTGTTGGCGGGGATGGCGAACCCGATGCCGACGGCAGCCCCGCCAAGCTGGGGATCGGTGGCTGCCGGTGTCGGGATGCCGATCACCTTGCCATCGAGGCCCGCCAGCGCGCCGCCGCCGGGCTGGCCGTGCCGGTCGTCGCTACCGGGGCAGCGGTCGAATTCTTGGCGGACGTGCATGCCGCAGCCAGGCCGGGGCACAGGAGGGCCGCAACGAGCGCGACGGAGGTGGAGCGTTGCATGGCCCTGACGGTATCTGTGCGTGACGGGTCGCCACATCCCGTGGCCGCGTAGAGATGGGGGCCGGGGGGTCGCGGGCCGGCCATCCTCGGCGAACCACGCGTTCCGGGGATGTGAGGCCAGTCCGCACGGATCACGCTGGAGGTCATGCCGGGCGAAGCCAACACCGACGCCGTCGATACCCAGCCACTTGCGGAGACGCCGGACCATGCTGGGGCCTTCCCGCGGCTGGACGAGTACCAGATCCAGGAGCTCAGCCGTGAGGGCTTCCGCCGGCCCACGGAGGCCGGCGAGGTCCTCTACCGGGAGGGGGACGCGAGCTGCGACTTCATCGTCATCCTCTCGGGGAAGGTCAAGATCGTCGAGGGCTTCGGGAGTGGCCAGGAGCGCACCATCGGCGTGCACGGCCCGGGGCGCTTCCTCGGGGAGCTCAACCTCCTCACGGGCGAGGCGGTGTTCGTCACGGCGGTCGTCGCCGAGCCGGGTGAGGTCCTCATCGTCCCGGTCGAGCGCCTGCGTGAGGTCGTTGCCCGGAATCCCGGCCTGGGCGACGTCATCCTTCGAGCCTATCTCCAGCGACGCTCGCTGCTGATCGGGCTCGGCTCGGGCCTCAGGATTATCGGCTCCCGGTACTCACCCGACACCAAGCGCATCCGTGAGTTCGCGACCCGCAACCGCCTGCCGCACCGCTGGAGCGACCTCGAGCGCGACGCGGCAGCCGAGGCGCTGATGCGGACCCTCGGCATCCGCCCCGAGGAGACCCCGGTCGTGATCCTCGGCAACAACCGGGTCCTGCGGAATCCGAGCAACGCCGAGCTCTCGCGGGTCATCGGCCTGAGTCCCCGGGCTATGACGTCGGGCAGCTGCGACCTCGTCGTGATCGGCGCCGGCCCGGCAGGGCTGGCTGCCGGGGTGTACGGCGCCTCCGAGGGGCTGGACACGATCCTCCTCGACTGCACGGCGACCGGGGGCCAGGCGAGCCTGTCGCCCCGCATCGAGAACTACCTCGGCTTCCCCTCCGGCATCTCCGGCTCGGAGCTGGCGGAGCGGGCGGTCATCCAAGCCCACAAGTTCGGCGTCCACATCACCGTTCCGGCGGAAGCCAGGGGGCTGGGGACCCGGGACGGCTACCAGGTCGTCCACCTCGACGACGGCACGACGATCACGTCCCGTGCGGTCCTGATCTCGACCGGCGCGCGCTACCGCAGGCTGGACGTGCCCG
>JAOPZY010000268.1 GCA_025963875.1 Actinomycetota bacterium | reverse complement strand
CGATCCGCCTCAACCAGCCCATCGTCGGCATGGCGGGGACGGCATCGGGCAACGGCTACTGGATGGTTGCCTCCGACGGTGGGATGTTCAACTTCGGCGACGCATCCTTCAAGGGCTCGGCCGCCGGCGTGGCCCCGGCGCCGGTCGCCGGCATGGCGGCCACGCCGAGCGGCGGCGGCTACTGGCTGGTCACGGCCGGCGGCCAGAGTTTCGCCTTCGGCGACGCAGCCGTGCTGGGCGGCGGGAGCACGGGCTCGCCCATCGTCGGGGTGGGCCGCCTCCACTAGCCCCTCAGGGAAGCGTTGGTGCGCGAGGTTAGGTAAGAAATTGTTGCTATAGCCGACATAATTACCTAACCTCGGCGCTATGAGTCCCGTCCCTGAGCCCGTCCCGTCGCCTATCCCGCCCGAGCCGTTCCCTGCGCCGGAGCCCATCCCGCCGCCCGAGCCCATCCCCGAACCGGTCCCGGTGCCTCTCCCCGAACCCCTTCCCGTGCGAACCCTCTCCCGAGGCGCCCCTCAAGGCGCCGGATAGGCCCGGGTCAGGGCATTAGGGTGACCCCCGCGCAGACGACGACAAGAGAGGGCCTGATTGGAAGAGGACTGGGAACGACCGCAGTATGAAGCCGGCGGCGGCGACGCCTCCGTGTTGTTCGTGGTCTTCGGACCGAAGCCGGAGCCGCTCCGGGTCACCTCGCTGGCCCACCGCGTCGTGCCGATGGACCTGTCGCTCGAGCTGGAGTACCAGGAACCCCAGGTGGCGGCGGGCCTGCTGGACTCGCCCGTCGGGGCCACCCTGCTCCAGGGGTGGGAGGGCGAGGAACCGTCCGTGCTGGCGGCCGACGGTTGCATGGTGATGCGGGCGGACGTCCCCGACCCGAAGGATCTCCGCTACCTGCGCAACTGTGTCGGGGTCGTGACCGCCATCCTCGAGGCCGGGGGCCGCGCCGCCGCCAACCTCCAGTCTCTCGGCATGTTCACCCCCGAGCAGTGGCGAGGGGTCATCTTCGCCCCCGACAAGCCACAGCCGCGCCTCCACGTCAACGTGTTCCACGGCGAGGAAGAGGCCCGAGGCGCCCCTCAAGGCGCCGGATCAAAAGAAGCCACCGTCTGGCTGCACACCCGGGGGCTCCGGGCGTTCGGCCGGCCCGACGTCAGCATCCGGAACGTCCCCCAGGATGCGATGCCGGCGGCCTCGGAGCTGTGCAACCGCCTCATCGAGAGCCAGGCCTTCGGCCGAGTGATCGCCGACGGCCCGATCGAGGGCATGGTTGCCCGCACGATGGGCTCCTTCGAGGACCCCGACTTCGACAACGTGCACATCGAGCTCGTCTGGCCGCTCACGGCCTGACCTCCCGCCGCTGGAGGCACTCAGGGCTTCGAGAAGCCGATGTCCTCGTAGTTGACGGAGGCGAAGCCGAACGCCCCGAAGTTGGCCAGGGTCTTCTTCTGGAAGACGAGCTGGGGGCGCTGGTACAGCGTCAGCGAGTGGACCTCCTTCCAGATCTCGGTGTCGATCTGGTTGCCGAGCGCGATGGCCTTCTGGGGGTCGAGCTCTGCGGTGGCCCTGGCGAAGAGGGTGTCGATGGCGGGGGAGCCGATGCGCGCGTAGTTCTGGTGGATGTCGACGTCGCCGCCCGGCTGGGGTGTCGGGTTTTGATAGATGGGGAGGTTGGAGCTGATCGGAAAGACGGTGCCCTGCCACGAGAACAGGGCCATGTCGAAGTCCCCCTTGGTCACGAAGCTGTCGAAGAACCGCTGGCTCGGGACCGGCTGGACCGCCACCGCCACGCCCACGCCCTTCAACTGGGTCTTGATGAGGTCCGCCTCCTGGCCTGCCTCGGCGAGGTTGTCGGGAATGACGAGGCGGATCGACAGCGGCTGGCCGTTGCGGGAGCGGTCCGCGCCGGCGAGCTTCCAACCCTCCTGGTCGAGCAGGGCCCCGGCCTTGGCCGCATCGGCCTTCGCCAGGTCGCCGGCGTTGGCCTGGTACCCGTGCTGGTTGGTCATGAAGATGTGGTTGTCGAGGCTGGCGTCCGGCACACCGAGCGGATCGAGCAGGGCCTTGGCGATGGCGGGGCGGTCCACCGCAAGAGCGATCGCCTTGCGGACGTTGGCGTTGCTGAGCGTGGGGCTGGTCCCGTTCATCGTGAGCTGGCGGAACGTCGGGCCGGCCCACTTCCGTTCGACGGCGTCCGTGACGCCCTGCCCCTTCTTGAGCTGGTCGGTGTTGGGGGAGATCCCGACGAAGTCGATCTGGCCCTTGCTCAGCGCATCGAGCTGGGCGTTGGGGTCGCTGCCAACGCCGTGGTAGACGATCGAGTAGAGCCTGGGAGTCTGGCCCCACCAGTGGGGATTACGGACGAGGGTGACCGTCTTGCCCGGCACGTCCTGGCTCTGGAACACGAACGGCCCTGCGGAGGTGACGGTCCCGGTGACCCAGCCGTTGTTGAACGTCTGGGCGTCCTTGTTGAGCGACGCCGGGAACAGCGGGCTGAAGAGTCCCCGCCAGTCGGCGTAGGGCTGGCTGAACGTGACGAGCACCTCGCGGGTGTCCCTGCCCGGCGTCACCGACGTGATCTCGTTGTAGCCCTGGGTGAACGGGGTGCGGAAGTCCTTGTTCGTGCCGTTGAGCGCCCGCCATTGGGCCTCGAAGTCGGCCTCCGTGATGGGTGTCCCGTCGCCCCACACCGCCTTGGGGTTGATCCGGTAGGTGACCACCTGCTGCGGCGCGCCGGTGGTGACGGCCGCGGTGTCGAGGTAGGCGCTGTTGATGACCGGCTGCGCGGTCGCATCGAAGGTGAACAGCGTCGGCATCAGTGCGCTGATGATCGCCAGCTCGTCGGTGCTGGCCCCGGCCTCCCCGTTGAAGTTGTAGTTGATCGGCAGCGCGGCAATCGGCCAGTTCAGGGTGCCCCCGTCCTGCAGGTTGGACCGGGGGACCGGGTTGATGTCGTTCTGGCCCACCTTGAACGCGCTCTTGGCGCCGCAGGAGGCGGCCAGCAGGGCCAGAGCAAGCACGGGAACGAGCGCAGGGAACCGTCGGCGGGCGCGGGTCAGAGGGCCTCTCCTTCTTCGATGATCGGTCGGTGTTCCGGCAGGTCGCCCAGTCTAGAACGGCGAGCTTGAACTCCGGTTGGGCCGGGGCACCAGGCCGTAGGCCCACCCGGCCGCGACGCCGAGCGCCCCGGCGACGATCCACCTCGTCTGGTGCTTCCGGGCACCCCGCACCATCAGGGTGTCGCCCAGCGCCCGCACCCCTTGCGCCGGAGGCGGCATGTGCTCGAGCACGTAGCGGCCCCGGCCCGTGGCCCTGAGGTACGAGACGTCCCGGGTGAGGACGAAGGCGGAAGCGACCAGGGGAATCAGGTAGTGGACGGCAATGCCGCTTTTCGTGCGGCCCCGCCACAGGAGCCAGAGGGAGACAGCTGCCGCCCCGGCGTCCGCCGCCAGCTTGACCGGGTGGACCTGGTGGAGTAGGAGGGCGTCGGGGTCTTCGAGCGCTTTCATGAACCCACACTCCGGGGACCCCTGGGGTTTCTGCGTCACCTGCGCCATTGCAGGGAGCATCATGCCGCAACGGCTCGCCGCATGCATCCCGGTTGCGTTACCTTGGGTCCGTGCCCGAAGCCCCCTTCGCCAGCCTGGAGGCCGCCCTGACGATCATCGGCCGTACACCAACAGTGCTCCGAGGCCTGGTCGATGCTCTGGACGCGCCGGTCCTCGAAGGTGGCCCCACCGGGGGCGAAGGCTGGGGGCCGCGGCAGGTGGCCGAGCACCTGGTCGACGTCGAGGACATCGCCTTCATGGACCGCGTGCGCCGCCTGGTGGACGCCGGCGTGAACGGCGAGCGGCCCTACATCCGCTCCATCGATCCCCCCGCGCGCCTCGTGGAAGGGGGCTATGCGGCCCGTACCGTCGAGAACCTCCTCGCCGAGCTCGAGCAGCGGCGTGCACGTGACGTCGCCTGGCTGCGGTCGCTGCCCGCCGGCGCGCTCGACAGCGAAGGCGAGCACGACCGGGCCGGGATCTTCGCCGCCCGGGACCTCATCCACTACTGGGCCTGCCACGACCTGCTCCACCTCCGCCAGATCGTCCGGGGGCTGCAGGACACGCTGGCGCCCTTCGCCGGCAACCTGACCGTGTTCTTCGAGGAGGTGTGAGCGCGATGGCGGAGCGGATCGAGGAGAAGGAGATCGTGGAGCCGCCACGCCGGCGCATCGTCGACGGCCCCTGGGTGGAACCGTCGCCGAGACGCGTGCGGGTGTACTTCAACGGCGTTGCGGTCGCCGACTCCCGCAACGCCCTGCTCGCGTTCGAACCGAAGCGGCTGCCCGTCTACTGGTTTCCCCAGGCGGACGTGTCGGCGGGGTACCTCTGGCCCGCGGGCCATACGGGGTCGACGCCCTCCCGGGCCACCCGCTTCGACGTCGTGGTCGGGGAGCGACGTGCGGAGAAGGCAGCCTGGACCTACCCCGATCCCGGGCCGGGCCTGGAGGCGCTGAAGGACCACGTCGCCTTCTACTGGAAGGAGATGGACTCCTGGTACGAGGAGGACGACGAGGTCTACGTCCACCCTCGTGACCCGTACCACCGAGTCGACGTGCTGCGCAGTTCCCGCCATGTCCGGGTGGAGATTGGCGGCCAGGTCGTTGCGGAGAGTTCCCGGCCGTGCCTGCTGTTCGAGACCGGACTGCCCACCCGCTACTACCTGCCGAAGCCTGATGTCCGGATGGACCTCATGCAGCCGTCCCGCACGACGAGCCAGTGCCCCTACAAGGGGATCGCCGTCTACTGGACGATGCGGGACGGGCCCAGAGACATCCTCTGGGGCTACCCGTTCCCCATCCCCGAGTGCCCCAAGATCGAGAACATGGTGAGCTTCTACAACGAGAAGGTGGACATCACCGTGGACGGCGAGCTGCAGGCCCGACCGGTCACGATCTGGTCGTAACGGTCGCGCCCGGGGGTTGCTAACAGGGGGGACACAATTGGCGGACAGATTCCGTCCATGTTCAGCCTTCAAGCTGCTTCCCAGAAACGTTCCTGTCCAACGTTGCTCCAGGAGGTTGCCGTCGATGCCGAGGCGCATAGCGGCACTGGTCGCCGAGCACGCCGAGCGTGCCTCGTCGGATGCCGCCCTGGTCGAGGGCAGGACCGGCCACACCATCACCTGGGGCGCTCTCGCAGGGCTGCTCGCGGGCTGGACCGGGCGCAGCGATATTGCCGGGAGGGCGGTGCTGCTCAGGCAGGAGCGGCCGCTTGAGTTCATCACGGCGTACCTCGGCCTCCTCGCCGCGGGCGCCGTCGTGTTCCCGATGGCTCCCGATGCGCCGGAGGCCGATGTGGCTGCCGCCGTGGATGGCTTCGACATCGGGGGGCCCGCTCCGGTTGGCTGGGCGGAGCCGGGCACCGTCGTCCTCAGAACCTCCGGTACGACCGGCACGCCGAAGGGGGTGCCGCTGGGCGAGGCGCGCCTCCTGCACGCCGCCAGCCTCGTGGCCCGCCACCACCGGTTCTCTCCCGGTGACACCGTCTACAGCCCGCTGCCGCTCTTCCACATCAACGCCCAGGTGGTCGGGGTGCTGGCCGCGCTGGTGTCGGGGGCGACGCTGGCGGTCGACGACCGGTTCCACCGCACGGGGTTCTGGGACGTGATGGACCGCTGCGGCGTGACCGTCCTCAATGCGGTCCCGGCCATCCTCGCCATCCTCGCCCAGGAGCCACCGCCGCCCCCGGCCGTGGCAGCCAGGATCCGCTTTGCCCGCTCAGCGTCGGCGCCCTTGCCGCCCGCCACGTTGCGCCGGTTCGAGGAGCGATGCGGCATCGGCGTCCTCGAGACCTACGGGATGACCGAGGCGGCCGGGCAGATCTGTGCCAACCCGCTGGACCCCGCCGCCCGTCGCCCCGGATCCGTCGGGCAACCGGTCGGCCTCGAGGTGCGGCTGATCGGCGACGACGGGGCGCCGCTTGCCGCCGGTGCCGCCGGGCTCGTCGAGATCCTCGGCCCGACCGTCGTCGACCACTACCTCGTCCCCGGCGCCCCGCCCTCCCGGGCCCCCGCAGCCGGCGCCGGCGGATGGTTCCGCACCGACGACGTCGGCTACCGCGACGACGAGGGCTTCCTCTACCTCCTCGGCCGGATCGACGGCGTCATCAACCGCGGCGGGGAGAAGGTGTACCCGCGGGTGGTCGAGGAGGTGCTGCGGGGCCACCCCGGCGTCGCCGAGGCGGCCGTCGTGGGGGTGCCCGACCCGGTGCTGGGCGAGGTCCCCGTTGCGTTCGTCGTGCCCCGAGATGGGACCCCCGCCCACCTCGCAACGCAGCTCCTTCAGCTCTGCGAACGCGAGCTGAGCCGCCACCAGCGCCCGGCCCGGATCCACCTGGCCGACAGCCTCCCCTTCACGCCGACCGGCAAGGTCCGGCGAGACGCGCTGCGGGAGCTGGCAACCTCATGAGCGCCGTTGCCGCGCCGAGCACCGCCTCCGGCGCTCTGGACCAGGCCGTACCCGCGCCGGCCCGCCGTCCCCATCTCGACGCCGTTGACCTTGTCCGGGTGGCGATGATCGCCGGCGTCATCGCGGTGCATGTCGTGGCCTACACAACCGACCCACAGGATGTCGTGGTCGGCGCCGCGAACGCCCTCCTCCACGTCAACCGCGAGGTGTTCTTCTTCCTGACGGCCTTCGTCCTCTGCTACAGCTACGGCAGCCGCCACGGCTGGTCGCTCACATCGTTCTGGAGGAGGCGCTACCTGTTCGTCGGGGTGCCGTACCTTGCCTGGAGCGTCCTGTACTTCGTCGCCGACGGAGGCCCGTACCGCCCATGGAGTGCCCCGGCCCACCGGCTGCTCGAGGACCTGCTGACGGGCACGGCCCGGTACCACCTGTACTTCCTGCTCGTCACGATGGAGATCTACGCGGCGTTCCCCCTCCTGCTGTGGCTGCTGCGGGCCACCCGCCGGCATCACGGGCTCCTCCTGGCGGCGAGCGTGGCGGTGCAGACGGTGTTCACCGCGACGTTGCACTACTTCCGGGACGCTCCCCTCCATGCACCCGGGCTCCTCGGCGTCTGGCTGCGGCATCCCGACCCCCTGGTGTTCAGCTACCAGCTCTACCTGGTGGCCGGCGGCATCGCCGCGTTCCACCTCGAGGAGCTGGCAGCCTGGGTCCGCACCCACCGGCGTGCGGTGCACCTCCTTGTTGCGGGCGGCCTGGCCGCCGGGCTGGGGAGCTACCTGTTCGACCACGTCGCCGCCGGCATGGACGCGGCGGCTGCGGGCGAGGTGTTCCAGCCGATGATCGCCGTCACGACGGCCGCCTCGGTGCTGGGCCTCTTCGCCCTCGGCGTCCGGTGGGCGGACCGGGGGCCCGAGCGGCGGTTTCGCCGGGCCGTCCGCGCCGCGTCCGACGCCACCTTCGGCGTGTATCTGGCCCACCCCCTGCTGCTGCAAGGCCTCCTGATCGTCGCAGCCCCGCTGGCCTCCCGCACGGTCGCCGGTGCGATCCCGTCCGTGGTGGTCCTGCCGCTGGATCTCCTGGTGGTCGTCCCGTTGCTCCTGGCCGCCTCGGTGGCCCTCGTGGGCTGGACGCGGCGCACGCCGGCGAGTCTCGTGGTCGCGGGCCGCCCCCGCCTGAGGCACCAGCTCCTCCGGCATCACGGGAGTGCCGCATGATCCCGCACTCGCTCCGCCTGCCGGAGCGGCCGCCCAAGCCCCGGCAGGCCGGGCTCACCACGATCATCGACAACGGCCTGCCCAAAGGGCTCTTCCGGGACTACCTCGAGAGCACGTCGCAGCTCGTCGACTACGTCAAGTTCGGCTGGGGGACGTCGCTGGTGACCCACCAGCTCGCCGACAAGCTGGCGACGCTCCGGGAGCTGGAGATCCCCTTCTTCTTCGGCGGGACCCTGTTCGAGAAGTTCCTCTCCCGTAGCGCCTTCGACGACTTCCGCGCCTACTGCCACCATTGGGGGTGCCGGTACGTCGAAGTCTCCAATGGCACGGTGGAACTGCCCAACGACGAGAAGGCGCGCTACGTCGAGAAGCTCGCCGGCGAGTTCGCCGTCTTCTCCGAGGTGGGTTGCAAGGACTCGGCCCGATCGGAGACCCAGACGGTCGAGGACTGGCTGGCGTTCATCCACCAGGACTTCGAAGCGGGCGCCTCGTACGTGGTGGCCGAGGCCCGCGAGAGCGGTCGCAGCGGGATCTGCCATCCCGACGGGGGGCTCCGCCGGGAGTTGGTCGAGGGCATCCTCACCGCAGTCCCGGACGTCGAGCGAATGGTGTTCGAGGCGCCCACCAAGGACCTGCAGACCTGGTTCGTGCGCCGGGTGGGGACCAACGTCAACCTCGGGAACATCGCCCCGGGCGATGTCCTGGCGCTCGAGACCCTCCGCCTCGGGTTGCGGTCCGACACGCTACTCTTGTGAGCTACGTCGTGACCCTGTTCGGGGGATCCAGTTGAAGCCATTCTGAGCCGATACGACAACCGTGCGAACCAGCGACGACGCCTTTCACCTTGCAATCCCTGCCCGAGATCTCGACGAAGCCGAAGCGTTCTACGTCAAGCTCCTTGGTTGCAAACTGGCGCGCCGCTACGCCGACCGCATCACGCTCGACTTCTTCGGTGATCAGCTTGTGTGCCACCTGTCCGACCGGATCGAGGAGCACCCCGAGATGTACCCCCGCCACTTCGGCATCACGTTCCGGCGCCGGGAGGATTTCGACGCCCTCGTACGCCTCGCCCGAGTCCGCGGTGCCACATTCTTCGCCGAGCCGTCGCAGCGTTTCGACGGCCTGGTCGAGGAGCACTCGACCTTCGTGCTCGTCGACCCCTCGAACAACCTCGTCGAGTTCAAGCACTACCTCGACCCCCGGATGATGTATTGAGACGCCGGCGCACGCTCGTCGTGGGAGGTCTTTTCCTTGCCGTCTTCCTTGCCGCCGCACTGGTGTCGGCCTCCCGCGGCCTGCCCGACCTCGACCTCGCCGGCGGCGTCTTCGGCCAGGAGGTCCCCGCCCGGCACGCCGTGGCCACGCACCCCGGCGCCGCCGTGCCCGCCAAGCAGCTCGCGACGGGGGCAGGCATCGGCCGCGGCCCGGTGCGGCCTCCGACCCCGGTCCTGCCGGACGGCATCACGCCGGTGACGTCCAGCGTGACGGTGGGGGGCATGGTCCGGACCTACGACGTCTTCTCCCCGCCTGCGGGAGCGACCGGACGGCTCCCGGCGCTGGTCGTCCTGCACGGCCGCAAATCGTCGGTGACCGTCGAGGAGAGCCGGGACGGGCTGATCCAGCTCGCCAAGCAGGGCAAGGCCCTCGTTGTCTACCCCAGCGGCTACGGGCAGTCCTGGAACGCCGGCGCCTGCTGCGGCCCGGCGCAGCTCGCCGGGGTGGACGACGTCTCGTTCGTCACCAATCTCATCCGCAGTGTCGGCAGCCGGCCCGACGTCAGCGCCGTCTACCTGGTCGGGTACAGCAACGGCGGCCGGATGGCCTACGACATCGTCTGCGCCCACCCCAAGCTGGTGTCCTCGTTCGTCGTGGTCGCCGCCGTCCC
>JAOPZY010000081.1 GCA_025963875.1 Actinomycetota bacterium | reverse complement strand
CCCCGCAGGGCCGACCCAGGACCGGTCTCCAGGAACGTGCAGGGCTGGAGCGTCAACAGCGTGGCGACGGCATCCGTCCAGCGCACTGGCCGGGTCATCTGCCGGGCAAGCAGGGGCCGATACTCCTCCAGGCACGCCACCGCCCGGCCGGTCACGCTCGAAACCATGATCGACCTCGGCACTCCCAGTGCAGCCGAACCGAGGGCCGGAGCAAGCTCGGCCTCGGCCTCGGCCATGAGGGCCGAATGGAAGGCGCCCGCCACACCCAGCGGGATGACCACGCCGCCCACCTCCTCTGCTCGCCGCCCCACGAGGCGAACGGACACCTCGTCTCCCGAGACGGCGGTCTGGGTCGGAGCGTTGTAGTTCGCGGCCACCACGGTTCCCGCAGGCCGGGCTGCCTTGCAGATGCCTTCGACCTCGAGCGCCGAGAGGCCGAGGATCGCCGCCATGGTCCCGGGGCGCCGCCGGCTCGCCCTCGCCGTCGCCTGCCCGCGAAGGCTCACCAGCAGGATGGCCTCGTCCAGCCGCAGGCAGCCCGCGGCCACGAGCGCGGCGTACTCACCAAGGCTGTGGCCCGCCACCGCCACCGGACGGATGCCCGCCGCTTCCAGGTGACGGGCAATCGCCACCGACAAGCTGAAGATGGCGAGCTGGGCAATCCACGGATCGTCGAGGGCACCGCCGGCTCCGAACATGGCACCGGGGAGATCGACCCCTGCGGCCCGACCGCAGTTGTCGATGCAGTCCCGTACCACGTCCGACGCGTCGTACAGGTCGGCCCCCATCCCGGGGTGCTGGCTCCCCTGGCCCGGGAACAGGAACACGCACGGGGAGTTCACGGCCGCCCCCTGCCACCCGCCGAAGGGTCCTCCGCGCCGCCGGCACCGATCCCCCGCGTGTCGATGTGCAGCGCCGCCCGCAGCAGGAAGGCCGCCCAGCTCCGGAACCCTTCCCAGCCCCCGCTCAGGCGCTCGAGGTCCTCGAAGGTCGGACGCTCCGCCAGGTCGTAGTAGCGCTGCACCGCAGACAGCAACCGCCACTCGCCACGCGGGAGGAGGTCGGGGCGCCCCACGCCCCGGATGAGCACGAACTCGCTGGTCCAGGCGCCGATGCCTGGGCTTTGCTCCAGCCAGGCCCGCGCGCGCTCATCTCTCATCTCCCGAAGGAGGCGGGGGTCGAAGTCGCCGCGCTCGCCGCGCTCGGCAAGCCTCTGGATGCGGGTCGCCTTCACCTCGGAGACACCGACCACCCCGGCCAACGCACCGCCAGCGGCCAGCACGTGCTCGGGGGCCGGAAAGGCGGTGAGCTCGTGGCCATCCATCATCACCTTCGGACCCAGGGCCGCGACCAGCTTCGACCGCAGGTGCGCCGCCTGCGACATCCGGGTCCGCTGGCTGAGCACCGCCCAGCATGCAGCCTCGAACGGGGTTGAGAAGAGAACGGGCCGCAGGCCCGGGAAACGGCGTTGGAGGCCGGCGATCACCTTGTCGGCCTTCCCGACCTGTCGTTGGAACAGGGCACCGTCCAGGTCGAGGCTGAAGACCCGCCGGGTCAGCTCCTCTGCCTCGAACAGGTGGGCGGCGGAGGCCCCGGCCCCCGCGAGGCGCAGCAGCAGCCCGTCGGAGTCCTGCGACACCTCGATGGCGAGGGGCCGGCCGGCGATCACGTGGGCAGCCCGGTAGCAATCGCCCCCGGACCGGCCCGACGCAGACCCGCACGGGCCCGAGGCGGAGCCGCCGGCGGGCAGGAACCCTCGCAGGAAGGCCAGGGCCTGGGCGAGTTCGAACGGGCCACTCACCGTGAGGCGGCGGCTGAGCAGTGGCGTGGTCGATGACGCCCTTGGCGCCACGGCGGCCTTCACGCGGCCTCCCTTCCAGCCCCGAGTGGGTCTTCTCCCGCCACGCCCACCGCTCCCCTGCACACGGCGGCCGCGGCCCAGCCGCTGCAATGGGCGATCGAGACCAGTGGCGCCTCGCCGGCCGCGTCCGATTGGAGGAGGGGCCTGCCGTCCGGGCTCCTGTCGAGCACATACGGCCGGGTCTCCCCCAGGGCGGCGAGCCCCCGCTGGACGGCGCGGACGGCGGCTCCTCGCTCGGCGCATCGAACGGCAACCCGCGGCCCCGAGGCCGGTGCCCGCTCCAGCGCCACTGCCACTGGCAGGGTCTGCCCCGGCTGCGCCGGGGTTGCCCCCGACCCGTGCGGCGGCATCGCAACGGCCGCTGCCAGGGCAATCGCGATCGGCGGCGTTCGACGGGACAGCCCGGCCCGCACGACCATCCGGTAGCGGCGGAGGCCGAGATCGACCCGCAGGCGCGGAGATATCTGCACCGCGGGCGGCGAGGTTGCCAGGTCCACGACGACGTCCTGCCAGTCAGCGGGGCCGAAGCCACACCCCAGGGCCTTGACGGCCGCCTCCTTGGCTGCCCACTGCAGCGCCGCTCGTTCCGGCATGCCCCGCACCCAGGCCCGCTCCTGCTCCGAGAAGGCAACGTCGACGACATCCGGCTCCCGCAGCAGCAGCGAGCGCCACCGCCACAACCCCGTGACGTCGATGCCGATCCCCAGCACCGGGCAGGAGCTGGTCATGGCCCCACCATGGCGACGACGCGCGCCCATCCCGCGCCCGCCCCCTCGACGTTGACCGGGAAGCACGCGACCCGGAAGCCGCGCGGCCCCGGGAGCCTCCCGAGGTTGGCCAGCTTCTCGAGCTGGCAGTACTCCCGGCTGCGACCGTAGAGGTGGGCAGGCCACAGCACGGCGGAGTCTCCGGTCCGCTGGTAATCGTCGAGCATCGAGCGGATCGGCCGGTCGAGACCCCACGCGTCGATGCCCACGACGCGCACGCCCCGCTCCACGAGATGGGCCACCGCTCCCGCGGTGAGCCCGGGGTGGTCGGTCAGGTACTCCGGCCTCCCCCAGAGGCGGTCGCAGCCGGTCCAGACCAGCACGATGTCACCCGGAGCGATCCCGCCCGCCTGGTCGGCAGCCGAGGTGATGTCCGCGGCTTCGATGGCCTCGCCCGGACCGCGGTCGCGCAGATCCAGCCGGACGCCCTCCCCGTAGCACCAGTCGAGGGGGACCTCCGACACGGAGCGGGCCGGCAGGCCTCCGGAGACGGGCCCGTAGTGGAGAGGGGCATCCAGGTGGGTCCCGGTGTGGGTCGTCAGCTCGACGACCTCGGTCGAGACGCCCATCCCGCCAGGGAAATCGCCGGGGCAGAGCCCGACGAGGCCGGGCGCATCCCCATGAGCGACGGGCTTGACCCGCACGGGTGTCGCCTCGCTGCCCCGGGGTGAGACGGGCACGCTCAGGTCGATCAGATTGGGCATGGCATGGTTGCTCCAATCCGCTCGGCCTCGGCCTTGACGGCCGCCAGGTCGGCGTGGCTGTTGCGCTCGACCGCGCCGCTCAGTGCCTCTTCCGCCTGCTCGACGGGCAGGCCCGCGACCCTGCCGTTGAGGGGTTCGCGCACGACGAAGTCGTGGGTCAGCACGAGCTGGGTCGACGACGCTCCGAGCGGGTAGCAGCGCCACTCCCCGCTCATGTGGCCGATCAGCGGGGCGGTCTCGATCTGGTGGTACCGAATGAGGGCCCGCTGCGCATCGAGCTCCCGGCGCGTGACCCAGGACTGCAGTCTTCCGCCGACATCCACCACCAACCGCCCGACCTGGTATCCGGAGCCCTCGTCAAGGATCTCCACGGACTGTGTGGGCGGGAACAGCCGCTCGTATCCCTTCAGGTCGGCAAGGATGCCGTAGACCCTGTCCACGGAGGCTTCGATGCTGATCGCGTGCTCCGTGTGATGCAGGGCGCGATGCCCGTTCCCGTTGCTCTCCCCGTTTGGCAGCCCCGCCGTCACCCTCGAGGCCTCGACCAATCCGATCAGTTCCTCGACGGTCCTGACCTTCTTGATCGCCTGCGCCGGGATGCTCGCATTCGTCCGACGGCGGAGGATGGCAAGCACCTCCACGAGCTCCGCCGAGTCCACCCCCAGGTCGGCCTTCAACGCCGCGTCCGGACGGATCTCTTCTTCTGCAACCCCTGCCTGGCACAGCGCCTCGCTCACCAGGCGTTCGGCTTCCCTCATCGCTCGCCCCTTTCCTCCTACGCGCCCCCGTACGCACCCCCGTACACGCCCCATGTACGGTTGTTGCCTGCTCCGGGACTGCCCTTCAGCACGAGTGCCCCCCGGACGCCGTCGGCCCCCCGCGCCACCACGAGGGCATGGCGCAGTGACGCGGTGCGACAGCTCCCCGTGACCAGGTCCAGCTCAACGCTGGAGTCGGGTTCGTCGCACCCGGCGATGGGGGGGATCTCCCCCCGCTGCATCGCCAGGAGAGCCACGGCGGCCTCGGCCGAGGCTGCGGCGCCGAGGAGATTCGTGAGCCCGGGCTTGCACGTGGTGCAGAGCGCACGCAGCCCGTTCCCTCCCGCGCCGGCCAGGGCCGCCGCTTCGGCACGGTCGGCGCGCCGGTCGCCCTGGGCGTCCAGTCCGACGTAGTCCAGGGACGAGGCGGCGATGCCCGCCTCTCCGAGGGCCTCCTCGACCACCTCGGCGAGGCGCCGGTCGCCGTCGGGCCAGGGCTCCGGCCCTCCGACGTGGCCGGTGCTCCAGCCCGCCACCTCTCCGTACGTCCTAGCTCCGCGCGCAGCGGCTCGTTCCTCCTCCTCGAGGATGAGGATTGCCGCTCCCTCTCCGACGCGGAACCCCTCCGCCCTGCGGTCGAACGGCCGGTACGCATCGCCCATGCGGCCGCTCACCTGGCAGAAGGCGTAGGCGTAGGGTGTGACGGGGGCCTCCGCTCCGCCAGCGAGCATGACGTCCGCATGCCCGTCCTGGATGGCCCGCGCGGCGTAGCCGATGGCAGCCGCACCGCTCGCGGTGTCGGCGGCAATCGTCTTGGCGTACCCGCGGAGGCCCCAGAAGATCGACATCTGGCCCTGCGGCGCCGTCGGGAACCACGCCGAGGCCACGTAGGGGCTCACGGAGGCGTAGCCCTCCTGGAGCAGCCCGCGAAGGCTCGGGTCGGTGATCCCCCAGCCCCCGTACATGTTCCCGATGGAGATCCCGACCCCATCCGGGTCCTCCGTGGCAACGTCGAGGGCGCTGTCGTCGAGCGCGAGCTGCGCGGCCGCCATGGCGAGGACGGAGTAGCGGTCCATGCGCTTCGTGAGGCGGGGAGGCAAGGGAAGGGGCAGGTCCTCGTCGACCTCGCCCGCTTCCGACACCGTGAAGGGCGTAGCGTCGAATCGGCGGATGGCGGCCCCGCCGGGAGATCCCTGGCACAGGCGCTCCCAGAGGGGTCCGGGGTGCATGCCCCCGGGGGTCACCATGCCGATGCCGGTCACCACGACCCTACGCGGCATGGCCGCGCTCCCTGCTTCGCAGGCCTTCCATGACCACGGTGCTGTGGATGCCACCGAACCCGCTGGAAAGGCTGGCGAGGGCCTCGACGCGGCCTTCCCGGGCGGCGTTGGGCACATAGTCGAGGTCGCAGTCGGGGTCCCGCTCGGAGAGGTTCATCGTCGGGGGGATCACGTGGTGCTCGAGCACCAGCGCGCAGGCCACCAGCTCGATCGCGTTGGCGGCGGCGAGGGCGTGGCCCACCATGGATTTGATGGAGCTCACGGGCACCACGTACGCGTCGTGCCCCAGGGAGCGCTTGATCGCGTTGGTCTCGCACACGTCGTTCTGGCGGGTGGAGCTGCCGTGGGCCTTGACGTACCCGAGCCGCTCGGTGGAGCAGCCGGCGTCGGCCAGGGCCAGATCGATCGAGCGGGCGAGGGCAGCCCCATCCGGGGCGAGATCCGTCATGTGGTGCGCGCTGCAGGTGGTCCCGTAGCCCGAGATCTCCGCGTAGATGTGCGCGCCCCGCCGGCGTGCGTGCTCCCATTCCTCCAGCACGAGCACGCCCGCACCTTCGCCGAGAACGAACCCGTCGCGGCCGCGGTCGAACGGGCACGAGGCGGCTTCCGGCTCGTGGTTGCGGCGGGAAAGGGCGCCGATCACATCGAAGCACGCCAGGACCAATGGTGTGATCGGCGCCTCCGCCGCGCCCGCAAGCATGACGTCGGCCTCACCCCTGCGGATAACGCCGGCGGCGAAGCCCACGGCGTCGTTCCCACCGGTGCATCCGGTGATGACAGAAACGCAGGGACCCTCGAGCCCGAACGCCGCCGAGACCGTGGCGCTTGCGGTGTTGAAGGTCGCGGCCTGATGCAGGAAGCGGTGAGCGTCCGCCAGGTCGAGGGGGCCGCTGCCCGCATCGGTGAGGTCGGCGAAGTGCTCGGCCATGAGCCGCGTCCCCGCAATCGCGTTCGCGATGCAGGCTCCGGCTCTCCGGGGTTCCATGGCGGCGATCTCGATCCCACTGTCGTCGAGGGCCTCCTCCGAAGCGCCGAGAGCGAGGCGCACGAACCGGTCATGGCCTCCGAGCTGGCTCCCTGCCTGGGGCCCGAGAGCCGGCAGTTCGTCGATCTGCCCCGCGATCTGGGAGGCGTGACCCGAGGGGTCGAAGGCCTTGATCCTCGAGACTGCCCGCGCCCCCTCGGTGAGGGCTTCCCAGAACTTCCCCACACCGCAACCGTTCGGCGCCAGGACTCCCAAGCCGGTGACCGCTACCCGCCTCATCGACTTACACAAGACTCAATCCTCCGTCCACGAAAATCACCGTTCCGGTCAGGTATGAAGCGGCATCGCTTGCCAGGAAGGCAGTCAGCTCGGCGACCTCCTCCGGGTGGCCGGTGCGCCGCAGCGGGATGCGCTGCTGCTCGGCACGGGCACGTTCTTCGTGGCCCTCGACGAGGCGCCGGGACATCGGGGAGTCGATGAAGCCGGGGACGACAACGTTGGCCCGGAGGCCCCGCGGTCCGTAGGCAGCGGCCAGATCGCGGGTGAAGGCGACGATCCCGGCCTTGGCGGCGTCGTACGGCGCCCGCGTCGCGCAGGCCCTCGCCGTGCCGCAAATGCTCGAGGTGTTGACGATGGCGCCCTGCCCCATCAACGGGATCGCGGCGTTGCAGACGTTCACGGTGCCGAGCAGGTTGATGGCCAGCACCTCCGTCCAGGTGTCGGCGGGGACGTCGGCCGGCAGGCCCCAGTCCTCGACGATCGCTGCGCTGTTGACGAGGACGTCGATGCCGCCGTACTCGTCGGCGACCTCGGCCACCGCGGCGGCCACCGGGCCGCGCTCGGCGACGTCGATGCAGAGCCGAATGGGATCCTCGCCGCCGACGACCGCGTCGGCGAGGGCGTTCTTGTCGCGGTCCACCATGGCCACCCGGGCACCGTCGCGGGCCAGGCGGCGGGCAGTGGCCAGGCCGATGCCCGAAGCGGCGCCGGTGACCAGGGCGACCTTCCCGGACAAGCTCATCGCGCGGCTCCTGCTTGGGCGTGCGCTGAGATCGGCAGCATCAAGTCCGCCTCCTCGTAGTTGGCAATCGCGAGCCCGATCACGATGGGCGCCGCATGCTCCGCGACGAATCGCTGCATGGCCGGGTGCCGGGAGAAGGCATCGAGGCTGCCCAGGTCTTCGAAGTCCCAGGCAGCGGCGAAGGAGTGCACCGACTCCGGCACAGCGACGTCGGCGGGCAGGGTCAGGTGCTCGCCGCACCCGAGATGGGAGACGAGGCCGGTTGCCGCACTCGCTGCGACGAGCTCATGGGCAAACGCTGTCCGCTGCCCGGGCAGGGCCTCCGGCCGGAACCGGTAGAGGGCGATATGCCGGATCATGGCCTACCTCCGGCGCCGGCCGAGGGCGAGGCGGGAAGGGGCCTCGCGGTCGCGGGGAGCAGGGCCTCGGCGTTGCCCGCAAGGATCCGCTCCAGCGTCCGAGGGTCGAGGCGAAGCTTCGCGAGCATCCCGAGGGGGCCCTCGCGCCCGAGCGCCTGCGGCGTCACGGGGAAGTCCGAGCCGAAGACGACGTTGCGATCGCCGAGCAGCTCCAGGGCGGCGACGATCGCGGGGCCGTCCATGGAATGGGTGTCCAC
>JAOPZY010000251.1 GCA_025963875.1 Actinomycetota bacterium | reverse complement strand
GCGCGATTTTCCACAAGCGCAGCAACGTTCAGCCCGCGCTCAGAGTCGAAATGGATGATGTGGTTGAGACCGGAAACCACACCGACGCGTCCGGGTACGTTAGCGTTACGCCCTTCGCCCTCCGGTTCCTTGGGCGCCGGTAGGGGATTCCTCGGACGAACGGCTCACGGAAGGTTTGGCAATGGTAGGAAGACCCAGCAACGTTCTTATCCGGCGCCTTGAGGGGCGCCTCGGTGCTCGGGCATGACCGAGGCCGAGCCGCGGCCCCGCCCAGAGCCCGTTCCCGATTCCGACAGCGCAGCTGCGGCCCCCCCGATGGGGCTCGCCGCCGGACTCGTCAGGACGGCGCGCCCTCGCCAGTGGATCAAGAACCTCCTCGTCTTCGCAGCGCCCGGCGCCGCGGGGGTCCTGACGCACGGCACGGCGCTGGGCCGCAGCCTCATCGCCTTCGCCATCTTCTGCCTCGCCGCCAGTGGCACGTACTTCATGAACGATGCCCTCGACCGCGAGGTGGACCGCCTCCATCCGGACAAGCGTCACCGGCCGGTGGCGGCGGGCGTGGTCGGCCCCCGGACCGCCGCGGTGGCAGCCGCGCTGCTGCTGGCCGGGTCCATCGGGCTGGGGGCTGCCCTCCTGGGCGGGGAGTTCGCCCTGGCCGTCGGCGTCTATGCCGGGATCAACCTCGCCTACAGCGTCTGGCTCAAGCGCGAGCCCATCCTCGACCTCGCCGCGGTGGCGTCCGGCTTCCTCATCCGGGCGATCGCCGGAGGGCTGGCGGTGGGGGTGCCGCTGTCCAACTGGTTCCTCATCGTCGCCTCGTTCGGGTCGCTGTTCATGGTCGCCGGCAAGCGCCAGGCCGACCACCGCGAGCTGGAGCTCGGGGGCATCGGCCACCGGGGGGCGCTGGGCGCCTACTCCCAGCAGTTCCTCCGCTTCATCCGCGGGACGTCGGCCGGCATCGCCATCACCGCGTACTGCTTCTGGGCCTTCGAGAAGGCATCCCTCGCCCCCCGCGGCCACGTGTACTTCGAGTTGACGATCGTGCCGTTCGTGCTGGCAATCTTGCGCTACGCCCTGCTCCTGGAGGGCGGAGCCGGCGGTGCGCCGGAGGACGTGGTGCTGAGGGACCGGACCATCCTGCTGCTCGGGACGGTGTGGGCTGCCTTGTTCGCCGCCGGCGTCTATGGGCCCTGATGGGCACTGAGGTCCTGACGGGCTGGGGGCGAACTGCGCCCACGACGGCCGAGGTCGTCAGGCCCGCCGATGCGGGCTCTGCGGCGGCCATGCTGGCGTCGCCGGGTTCCCGGGGCGTGATCGCGCGCGGGCTCGGGCGCAGCTACGGCGACGCCGCCCAGAACGCCGGTGGCACCGTTGTCGCCACCGCCGCCCTCGACCGCATGAGCTGGAGCGACGAAGCGGCGGGGCTCCTCGCCGTCGGCGGCGGGACGAGCCTCGACGCCATCCTGCGGGCGCTGGTGCCCCGGGGCTGGTTCGTACCGGTCTCACCCGGCACGCGGTGGGTGTCCGTTGGCGGCGCCATCGCGGCGGACGTGCACGGCAAGAACCACCATGCCGAGGGCAGCTTCGCCTCCCACGTCACGTCGCTCACGCTCGCCACCCCGGCGGGCACCCGCGAGGTCACGCCCAGCGATGACCCGGATCTCTTCTGGGCCACCGCCGGCGGCATGGGACTGACCGGGATCATCCTCGGGGCGACGCTCCGCATGCTGCCCATCGAGACCTCCCGGGTCCGGGTGGTCACCGAACGGGCGGCGGACCTCGACGACGTGATGGCCAGGATGTCCTCGGGCGACGCCGGCCACCGCTACTCCGTCGCCTGGATCGACTGCCTGGCGCAGGGCCGGGCCCTCGGCCGCTCCGTCCTCACCCGGGGGGACCACGCCCGGGTCGACGAGCTCCCCGCGGCCGCACGGCAGCATCCACTCCGCTTCGATCCCTCCTCGCACCTTTCCGTGCCGGCCTTCGTGCCGGGTCTCGTCAACCGGACCACTGTGCGGTTGTTCAACGAGGGCTGGTTCCGCAAGGCGAAGTCCCATGCGACGACGATCGAGCCGATCTCGAGCTTCTTCCACCCGCTCGACGCGGTGCGCGGGTGGAACCGCCTGTACGGCCCTGGCGGCTTCGTCCAGTACCAGTTCGTCGTGCCGCTCGCAGCCGTGGACATCGTTCAAACGACCCTGCAGCGCCTCTCCGCGCTGCGCCTGCCCTCGTTCCTCGCCGTGCTCAAGCGGTTCGGGCCCGCCGATCCGGGCCCACTGTCGTTCCCCATGCCCGGCTGGACCCTGGCCCTCGACCTCCCCGCGCGCCTCGGGGGCCTCGCGGCGTTCCTCGATACCCTCGACGAGCTGGTTGCCGGCGCCGGCGGCCGGGTGTACCTGGCGAAGGACGGCCGGCTGCGCCCCGACCTGCTCGCCCACATGTACCCCCGCCTCGGGGAGTGGAAGGCGGTGCGGGACCGGGTGGATCCCCAGGGGGTCCTCCAATCAGATCTGGCCCGGCGGCTCGGCCTCACCCTGCAGCGGAGGGCGGCATGAACGACGCCCTGGGGGCGCCGCAGTCCGTCCTCGTGCTGGGAGGGAGCTCGGAGCTGGCCCGGGCGATCCTGCGCCGGCTCGTCGCGAGGCGCGCCCGGACGGTCATCCTCGCCGGCCGGGATCCAGAGCGGCTGAAGGAGACCGCGGCCGAGCTGCTCACGCTCGGGGCGGAGACGGTCGAGACCCTCTCGTTCGAGGCGACCGAGACCGCCGGCCACCAGAGCCTCATCGACGACGTCTTCGGTCGCCACGGCGACATCGACCTCGTGCTCTTCGCCTTCGGGACCCTTGGCGTCCCCGAGCGCGACGCCACCGATGCCACGGGGGCCGCCGAGGTGGCGGCTGTCAACTTCGCGGGTTCGGTCTCGGCGGGCATCGCCGTCGCCGGGCACCTGCGCCGGCAGGGGCACGGGACGCTGATGGCGCTCTCCTCGGTGGCCGGGGTCCGGGTGCGCCCCTCCAACTTCGTCTACGGCTCCTCCAAGGCCGGTATGGACGCCTTCTTCCAGGGCCTCCGCCACCACCTCGAAGGCTCGGGCGCCCGGGTGGTCGTGGTCCGCCCCGGCTTCGTGGCGACGCGCATGACCGCGGGCCTCAAGCCCGCGCCGTTCGCAACCACGGCCGAGGACGTCGCCGAATGCGTGGTCCGGGGGCTGGAGACCGGCGAGGACCTCGTGTGGGCCCCGCCGGTGCTGCGCTGGGTGATGGCTGCCGTGAAGCTGCTGCCGACTGCCGTGTTCCGCAGGTTGCCGGGATGACCAACATGCTCGACGACCGGCCCTGGATCCAAAAAGAGGCTCCCGGCAAGCCCCGGGTACAGATCGGGACCCTTTCGGTGCGGCGATGGGTGGCGATCGTGGCACTGGTCGCCGTGGTGGTCGGCACTCCCCTCGGTGTGTCCTACGTCCAGGCGCTCACCGTGCCGGGCGGGGGCGCCCTCGGAGCCCGTACCGTCGACTGGGTCCGGTCGATGGGCGGATCCCGGTTGGTGGCCTGGTTCGAGAACATGTACTACGGGCACAACGCACCGCCGGCCGGTGGGGCACCGCCCGCCGCCATGAACGGCGGCACCGGCACCATCGATCCGAGCTCGGTGGACCCCCAGGCGACCGGCATTCCCCTGTCGCCGCTCGGCAAGCCCGAGGCGGTCCCGGCCATCGCGCAGCCGCCGCTGACCGGCGAGGGTCAATGGGAGCCCGTCGGGCGAACCGTGGGCGGAGAGGCGGCGATGTATGCGGCCTTCATCCGGCCCGACGCGGTGCACACCAGCCTGACCGCCGGCCTGGTCTGGATGGACCCGCGCGTGATCGACCTGCGCCTCGTCGCCGGCTCCCAGCAGCCGGGGGGCAGCGGGTGGGTGGACCAGGCGCCGCTGTCTGCCGACCAACGGCGCCGGCTGCTCGCCACGTTCAATGCCGGCTTCCGCCTGCCCGACGGCTGGGGCGGCTACTACGCGGGCGGGCGCACCGGACGGCCGCTCGTCGACAACGCAGCGTCGCTGGTGATCAACCGGGACGGCTCGGCCACGGTGGCGAAGTGGGGGCGGGACGTCACCATCACGGCCTCGGTCTACGCCGTGCGCCAGAACCTGTCGTTGATCCTCGACGGCGGCCTGGTCACGCCGGAGGTGTTCCACAACTCGATGCGCTCGTGGGGGGCCACGCTGCGCAACGAGGTGCTCGTCTGGCGCTCCGGGATCGGGGTCACCCGCAACGGCGCTCTGGTGTACGCCGCCGGCCCCGGGCTGTCGATCCAATCCCTCGCGGACATCCTCAAACACGCCGGCGCAGTCCGGGCGATGGAGTTGGACATCAACTCCACGTGGGTGTCGTTCATCTCGTTCAAGCCGGTGATGGGGGCCGATCCGAACTCCGCGAACGGGTCCAAGCTGCTGCCGACGATGGCCGGCGATCCTGGCCGCTACCTCGGCGCCTCCACGAGAGACTTCTTCGCCGTGCTGGCGAAGCGGGGGTCGTCGGTGACGGACGTGAGCCCGTCCGCACCCTCGGCGACACCGTCGCTCAACCCGCTGCTGACGAGGACGCCGTCGCCATACCCGACCCTCTCACCGAGTCCCTTCGCGACTCCGTCCGTCAAGGCGATGAGAAGTCCCTCGTTCCGGGTCTCCGAGACGGCGTCGCCCTACCCCTAGATGCATTTTTTAGATTCCGTCAAAAAGGGCCCCGAGGCGCCCCTCAAGGCGCCGGATAAAAGCAGGGGCCACACTTTTTGACGGAATCTGCCTCGCCCATCTGAGGCGGCCGTCGCTCGCGTCCTTCCTTCCGTAGAATGCCCCGCATGACTCCCGAGACTTCCGCTGCCCCCAAGCCCCCGCCGGCCCCACCGGCGCCCAAGCGCCGGGCGCGTCTCTCCCGCGACGACCCGCCGGAGCGGCGTTTCCCTGTGATCTACCGGCGCCTGGACAAGGAGTACCCCGAGGCCAGGACTGCGCTCAATTTCTCCACCCCCTACGAGATGCTGTTCGCCACGATCATGTCGGCCCAGTCGACCGATGCGACGGTGAACAAGGTGACGGCGAGGCTGTTCTCCAAGTACCGGACGCTCGAGGACTACGCCAAAGCCGATCCGCAGGAGTTCGAGGCCGACATCAAGAGCACGGGGTTCTTCCGGATGAAGACAAAGGCGATCCAGGGCGCCGCTCGCCGGCTGCTCGACGCCTACGACGGCAAGCTCCCCGACACGATGGCGGAGATCCTCACGCTGCCCGGCGTCGCCCGCAAGACTGCCAACGTCGTCCTCGGCAACGTCTACGGCGTCGTGGAAGGCATCGCGGTCGACACCCACGTCGGCCGGCTCGCCCGCCGCCTCGGCCTCACGAAGGAGACGGACCCCGTCAAGGTGGAGCGTGACCTGATGCGGCTCATTCCCCGCAGCAAGTGGATGCGGGTCACGTACCTGTTCATCGAACACGGGCGCAAGGTGTGCAAGGCCCCCGTGCCGCGCTGCGAGGAGTGCGTCCTGAACGAGATCTGCCCGTCGTCGCGGGTATGACGCCGGCCGCAGCGCCCGGCACCCTCTACGCCGGTACCTCCGGGTTCGCCTACCAGGAGTGGAAAGGCCCGTTCTACCCCGCCGACCTCCCCGCCAAGAAGATGCTGTCGCACTACGCGAGCGTGCTGCCGTCTGTGGAGATCAACTACACCTTCCGGCGCCTTCCGTCGGATGCCGTGCTGGAGGGGTGGCGGTCGCAGACGCCCGAGGGATTCCGCCTGACGCTCAAGGCCCCCCAGCGCATCACGCACATCCGCCGGCTGGTCGGCGCCGCCGGCGACGTTGACGAGTTTGTCCGCAAGGCGCTGAGCCTCGGGGACCGCCTCGGGGTCGTGCTGTTCCAGCTCCCCCCGACCCTCGTGTACAGCCGCGAGCTCCTCGAGGGCTTCCTGTCGAGCCTGCCGCCGGTCGTCCGGGCAGCGATGGAGTTCCGCCACGAGTCCTGGGGCGACCCCGAGGTGGCCAAGCTGCTGGAGGCGCACGGGGTCGCGGTGTGCGCGGCGGACACCGACGCCAAGGCCCTGGCATCGATTGAGGTCACGGCCCCGCACGTCTACCTCCGCCTGCGCAAGGAGGACTATGGGGCCGACGAGATCGCGGCTTGGGGTGCCCGCGTCCGCGCGCTGCTCGACGAGGGCCGGGACGTCTACTGCTACTTCAAGCACGAGGGCGGCGGCGTGGGGCCCGCCTACGCCAAGGCGTTGCTGGAGACTGCGGGCGCTTAGCGGGCCGGGCCTGCCTTGACGTTGCGGAGTTCGAGGCTGTCGGTAACCCCGCGGACGAAGGTCTGGCTGCCGTAGATGAGGGCCTCCATTTTCTGGTCCTTCAGGCAGAGGTCGCCCTCGTAGTGATCCGGGGCGTTCTGCGAGATCCGCACGGGGACCCCGTTGGCATTGTTGGCGACGTTGTTGCCCGACGGCACGCTGCAGGCGCCGGGGGTCAGCAGGACGCCGGTGGAGTAGATGTCGCCGATGGTCATGTACGGCCCCCCCGCGGTGCCGAAGGGCGTGAGCTTGAGCGGGTCCTTGGCGGTGAGGACGAGGAAACCCGACGCGTTCGGTGTCCCCACCAGGTTGGCGGCCCACGCCTGGTCGTCGGAGGGAGACATCAGCTCGTCGCCGATCCCCTCCCACACGCCGACGTGCCAATCGCCGAACTTGAAGTCGAGATAGTTCCCCTGGGTGGGGCTGGGAGCCGGCAACACCGGGACCGAGGCCCCCCCGGCGGCGCCCGGCAGGCCCTGGGGTGGAGGCGTCGGGTGGCTGCCGACGAAGCTCGCGCCGCCGTGGTCGATCTGGAACTGCCGGCCCCCCCGGGTGAACTTGCCCAGGGTTCCGGAGTCGGCGACGTTCACCCCCAGGCTCGCCAGGTCGAGGCTCGGGTCGTAGAGCAGGTCGGCGCTGGTGCCGTCGGTGAAGGCGATGCTCATCTGGGTCTTGCCCCCAGCCGACGCCGTCGGGGGGACGAACTTCGTGATCCCAGCATCCCTGATCACTGCCACGTCCGTCTTCGCCTGGCCGCCCTTCATGAGCCCGAAGACCAGCAGGCCCGCACCGAGGAGGATGAGGGCGCCGGCACCGGCGGCGACGAGCGTGCGGGTGGATTCCGTCCAGTTGGCGGTGAAGCCGGGGCCCGTGGGTTCCGCGCCCCAGATGCCGCCGCCACCGGGCCCGCCGCCCAGGCCGGGGAACTTGAACCCCCCGAAGGGCGAGGCCCCGCGCGACGAGCCGCTGGATGTGGACCGGGGTGTGTAGGTGCTGCCGGACGAAGGCGGCGGCGGTCGGAAGCTGGCCCCCGACGACGGCGGCGTCCAACTGCTCCGCGACGTTGGCGGCGTCCAACTGCTGCCCGAGGAGGGCGGCCTCCAACTGCTGCCGGACGACGGCGGAGTGAAACTGCTGCCGGAACGCCCGCCGCCGGCGGGCTTGAAGCCACCGAGTCCCGGGCGCTTCTTCTTCTGTGGCGGGGGAGTTCCCCCGTGTAACGACATGTTTCCCCCTCCACCGGCATCCGGCGCGCGTGTCGGCCATGTGCGCCGTGGCCGCGGCGGAGCCAAGGTACCCGTTACCCGGGACCAATGCAACCTGGGGGAAAGCCGGTCGCCAGGGGGGCGGCGGTATCCTGCCGAAATGGCGGGAGGCCACGCCGGACAGCATCAGGGGCGCCACCACGGGCACGGGCACGACCACGGCGTCGTGGACCGCGCCGCATGGGCTTCCGCCGACGGCATCCGGGCGATCAAGGTCTCCACTTTCGGCCTGGCGGCGACCGCAGCCGTGCAGTTCGCGATTGCCGCATTCGGCGGCTCGGTCGCCCTGCTGGCCGATGGACTGCACAACCTGGGCGACGTCTTCACCACCGTCGCCCTCTGGGTCGCCTTCCGCGCGTCCCGCCGGGCCGCCGACGAGCGCTACACCTTCGGCTACCACCGCTTCGAGGACCTGGCCGGCATCGGCATCGTCGCCATCATCGCCCTCACCGCCGCAGCCGCTGCCTACGAGTCCTACCGGGCGATGCTCAGGCCCAGGGCGGTGGGACACCTGGCCATCTCCATGGCGGCGGCCGTGGTCGGGATCATCGGGAACGAGGCGGTGGCCCAGTACAAGATCGCGATCGGCCGCAGGATCCACTCCGTCGCCCTCGAGGCCGACGGCATCCACTCCCGTGTCGACGGCTTCGTTTCGGCGGGGGCGCTGGTGGGGCTCTCCGGGGTGGCCCTCGGCTATCCCAAGGCCGACCCCATCGCGGCGCTGGCCATCACCGCTGTCATCGTCTGGGTGACGATCGGCACCGCCAGGGGGGTGATCCTGCGGGTGGTCGACGCCGTCGACCCGGAGCTGATCGAAGGCATCCAGCACAGCGCCGAGGCGGTGGCCGGGGTCATCGACTCCCATGACATCCAGGCCCGCTGGGCCGGACGGTCGCTCCTGGTCAACCTGCACCTCTCCCTCGACCAGGACCTGCCGCTGCACGAGGCCCACGACATCGGGGAGGACGTGCGCCACGCCATCCTGCACGACGTCGAAGGTGTCTCGCAGGTGAACGTGCACTTCGACCCGTGGGCCGAGGGCGGCGAGGACGCCCATTACCACCGGGCCACCGCCCACCATTTCGACGGGGCGGCGGACAATGCCGCCCACACCCACGATCACCCTGACCACGACCACATACCGCACGACCACGATTGAGACGGCGGGTCCTCCCCGGCGTACGATCTGGACATGTTCGAGCGGTTCACGGATCGGGCTCGGCGGGTGATCGTGCTGGCGCAGGAGGAAGCGCGCCAGCTGAAGCACGACGCCATCGGCACCGAGCATCTGCTGCTCGGCCTGTTGTCCGAGAGGGACGGGGTCGCCGCCCAGGCGCTGGCGGCAATGGACATCACACTGGACGCCGCCCGGGCCCAGGTGGGGGAGAAGGCCGCCCCGGGGACCGCGGCGCCGGCGGGCAACATCCCCTTCACGTCGCGGGCGAAGAAGACCCTGGAGCTCTCCCTCCGGGAAGCCCTGGAGCTCGCGCACACTTCCATCGGGACCGAGCACATCCTCCTGGGCATGGTGCAGGTGGACACGAAGATGGGGCCGGGCGTGGGGGTGGAGGTGCTGCGGGTCCTCGGGGCGGAGCCGGATGCCATCCGCCAGCAGGTCATGGCCCTCATCTCGGAATCGGGGCCCGAATCGGTGCGAGGCGGCGCCTGGTCCCGCCCGGCGGCGGCGTCCCAGGACCCTCCCACGGGGCCACTCTGCATCCAGTGCCGGGCGCTGACCGCCGAGACCGCCAAGACGGCGGCGGTCACGATCCCCGGACCGCGCGGGGAGGCCCTCCCCTTCGTCGCCATCTACTGCGGCATGTGCGGGGCGACGTACGGGCTGCTGCCCGGTCCCGCGGGCGAAAGGTAGCCGGGCAGCTTCGAGGTCAGAAGGAAATCCCGCGTATCCGCGGGAAAAGCTACCAACCTCAGGTAGCCCGGGTACGGCGTTACGCTGGGAGGACCATGTCCGCCCCAGGGTCACCCTTCGCCTCCGCGGGCGTTGTCGACCGTTCCGACCGGGGCAAGCTCCGCTTCAGGGGGGACCAGGCCCTCTGGTTCTGCGACCAGCTGCTCTCCAACCAGGTGGTGGACCTCGCCGACGGTCAGGGGGCCGAGGCGCTGCTGCTGACCCCCCACGGGAAGATCCGGGCGCTCCTCCGCCTCGTCTCCAACGGTGGCGAGGTGATGGCCGACATGGAGCCCGGCCTCGCCGCCGGGCTTGCCGAGTTCTTTCAGGGGCGGGTGTTCTCGACCCGGGTGGAGATCGCCGACGTCACCGGCGACTTCGGGATCGTGTCCGTCCTCGGCCCCGCCGCGGACGACGTCGTCCGCACCATGACCCTTGTCGACAGGGTCCCCCCCGACGCCGAGCACGCCAGCGTCCGGTGCGCCGCCGCGCTCGTGGTGCGGGTGGCCCGTCCCATCCCCGGTCTCGATCTCTACGTACCGAAGGGGGCGGTCGACGTGACGCTCGCCTCCCTCACCGCCGCCGGCGGGACGCCGGCCACCCCCGAGGACTACGAGGCCCTACGGGCCGCCAGCGGCCTGGCCCGCGACCGGGTCGACTTCGACGAGGGGTTCCTGCCGCAGGAGGCTGCCCTGGAGCGGGCGGTCCACTTCGCGAAGGGGTGCTACCTGGGGCAGGAGGCGGTGGCGATGACCCAGCGCGGGAGGGTGAAGCGGCGCCTCCGGCATCTCCGGTTCGACGGCCCCGCCCGTGCCGGCGTGGTGCGCCACGAGGGCCAGGAGGTCGGCCGGGTCACCAGCCCGGGGGGCGGGTTCGGCATCGGCCCCGTCCGCACCACCGTCGCCCTGGGCGACAAAGTCGAGGTGGGGGAGGACCCGCCGGCGACCGCCGTTGTCGAGGAGCTGCCCGGCACCGTGGCCGGCCCTCGAGTGCCGAGCGCCCGTGAGCTGCGGGAGAGCCTCGCAGGCAAGCCGGCCAACACCCCATGACAATCGCGAAGGAGGCGGTGCAGGCGACTGCCGAGCCCGCCCCCTCGCGCCGGCGCCAGTTCCTGACCGGCGTCGTGGCGATGGCGGCGGCGATGGCGTTCACGTATGCCGCCGGGATCGTGCTCGGCGCGGTGCCCTATCCGCCGGAACGGGTCGTCGACGTCATCCGGACGATCATTCCCGGCGGCCTCGCCACGGCGACCATCGAGAGCTTCAAACACTGGGGCCTGCGGGCGCTGTTCATCGCCGTGCACGCCGGCCTCCTCCTCCTGGGTGGCGTCGGCGCGGTGCGCCTGGCGGCCATCCCCAGCCCCGGCCGCCGGGCGAGGGCGGCGTTCGCCGTGACGGTGGGTCTGTTCGTGGCCTCACTGGTCCTCGCGGTGACCGCCGGGGGCGGTATGGCCTGGCCGGCGCTGCTGGTCTACGCCGTCGCAGCGTACGGCTACGCCCGCGTCAGCGCCGGGGTGTCGCTCGGCCGCATGCTCGAGCCCGAGGTCAGGGAGGGCGAGACGCCCCTCGACGCCATGCGCCGGTCCCGGCGCAGCTTCCTCGGCCGAGGCGTCGCCCTCGGCGGGCTGGCGCTGCTCGCCGGCGCCGGCGTCTCGAAGTTCCTCCGGCGGGGTCCGAAGGTCCGCATCGTGGGGGCGACCAAGCCCTTCACGCCTCCGGCGCCGGACGCCACCTTCCCCCAGGTCGCCGGGCTGTCGCCGGAGATCACACCCACCGCCGACTTCTACAACGTCGACATCGACTTCCTGAAGCCGTCGGTGGACTCGGCCACGTGGCGCCTCAGCATCGAGGGCCTGGTGACGTCGCCCTACGAGCTGAGCTACACCCAGCTCCAGAACGGCTTCGAGGTCGTGGAGATGGCCCACACCCTCACCTGCATCTCCAACGACGTCGGGGGCAACCTGATCTCGACGGCGGTCTGGCGGGGGGTACGGTTGAAGGACGTGCTCGCCAAGGCCGGCCTGGGGCCCTCGGTCTCCGAGATCGTCTTCAAGTCCACCGAGGGCTACTCCGACTCCATCCCCCTCGCCAAGGCTATGGAGGACACGACGCTGGTGGTCTTCGGGATGAACGGCGACGCGCTCCCCAAGGAGCACGGCTTCCCAGCCCGGATCATCGTGCCGGGCATCTACGGGATGAAGAACGTGAAGTGGCTGACGAGCATCGCCCCCGTCGACCACCACTACAGGGGCTACTGGGAGGTCAGGGGCTGGGACGACGTCGCCCGGGTGAAGACGGAGTCCCGCATCGACGCCCCCGCCTCGGCCGACAGTGTCCACCTCCCGGGGAAGCTGGCCGGCGTCGCCTGGGCCGGGGACCGTGGGATCGTCAAGGTCGAGGTCTCCGATGACGCCGGCGCGACGTGGCGGCCGGCCGTGCTGAAGCGGGAGCTGTCCCCGGTGGCGTGGCGGCTCTGGGCGACGGACATCTCGCCGGGGACGGGCCCGCGCCGGGTCCTGGTGCGGGCTACCGACGGCACGGGCGAGATCCAGACCTCCCAGCCCGCTGCTCCCCACCCGAGTGGGGCCTCCGGCTACGACTTCGTCACCTTCCAGGTGGTCTGAGCCCGTCAGTTCTGCTCGGCCCCCGGCTCTGCCTTCCAGGTGGCTGCCTTGTTCAGCAGGGCGGCGATATCGGGGCGGGGGACGGGAGCCGGATCGGCACCCGGCTCCGGGCGCTCGTTCTCGGGGATGCCCTTGCCACCACGGCCGCGGCGCATCGGGTCGTGGCAGATGTCCTCCCAACGGTCCCGGAGGCCTTCGAGCTTGCCGGGCGACCAGCCCTTGGCCCTGAGCTCGCTCACGAGGCGCTCGAGGTCGTCGCCGGCATCCGTGGGTCCCGTATCCATCTCACTTATTTCTACCCGCCATCGGCCACGCCAGCAACAAGCGGGAGGACGACGAGCAGTGCGAGGAAGGCGAGCACGTAGGAGTTCTCCAGGAGCCCGCCCAGCAGCGGGGCGGCGCCATCGGCCACGAGCCTGCTCCCGAGCCACGGCAGCGGGACCAGGAAGACGCCCAGGACGGCCACGGTCGCCGCCGCCCGCCGCGCCGTGGTCGCCCAGGCGGCCAGGACGCCCACGACGAGGACGATCCACACGGCGTGGTGCTGCCAGGAGATCGGGGACACCAGCACGCCGGTGAGGCCGACCAGCGCCACCGCTGCGATCTCCTGTCCGTCCCGGTGCGCCCGGGCCGCCCGCCACATGCCGAGGGCGCCGACGCCGAGCGCAGCGGGAATCCACAGGACCCACAGCCACTGGGCGAGGTGCAGCCGTGCGAGCGTCCCGAAGATCGACTGGTTGGTGTAGTAGCCCGGGTCGCCCGTCCGGCTCGGTGAGAAGACGAGGTGGAACCAGTACCGCCGTGACGGGCCGGGCAGGATCGCGGCGGCGAGCAGCTCGCAGACCGCGGCGGTCGCTGCGGCACGGGCGGCGGCCGCCCACTGCCGGGTGAGGGCGAAGTAAGCGATGAAGAGCCCCGGCGTCAGCTTGATCGCCGTGGCGACGCCGACGAGCACACCGCGGTGGCGGCCGGTCCACGTGCAGTCGAGGAGGCAGGCCATGGCGAGGACCAGGTTCACCTGCCCGAACGAGATCGTCTCGTTCAGCGGGACGGTCCAGGCGAGGGCCCCGGCGACAAGGCCGAGCAGGACGGGTTGCCGGATCGACCGGCCCATGACCAGCCACACCATCGTCACCAGGAGCGAGAGCGACAGCGCCGTCCAGGCAACGATGGCGACGGGCTCGCTCAGCAGCCCCACCGCCACCGAAGCGAGGGCGGCGAAGGGGGGGTAGGTGAACGGCAGCGGGACCCGCAGGTGCCGGCCGAAGTCCGCGGCGTACGGGTCCCCGCCGTGCAGGACGACCCGGCCGGCCTCCCGGTAGACCGCGAGGTCGAGCGGAAACTTGCCGCCGTGGAACTTGAGGAAGAGCAGCGGGACGACGGCCAGCCCGAAGACGGCGAGGCCGACCAGGATGTCGGTCGTCGGCGGGCGCCGGACCGGGATGAAGCGGTTCGAGGCGCCCCTCAAGGCGCCGGATAGGAATCGGCGGGGCGCCTTTTCCTCTACCGCCACGCCATGCTCCGGATCCTCCGGGGGGCGATCGGCAGCAGGAGCAGCACGCCGATGAAGGCGAAGGCGTAGGCGTTGCGAAGCGGGAGGGTGATCCACGGCGACCATCCCATCGAGTACAGACGCTGCCCCCAGAAGTCGAGTGGGAAGAGGAACACGCCGAACCCGAGTGCCGCGACCGCCGCCCGCCTCAGGGTGGTGGCCCATGTGATCAGGGCGCCGGCTGCGAGCACGACCCACACCCCGTGGTGCTGCCACGAGATGGGTGAGACCACCAGGGCGGTGAGCCCGACCAGGGCGACGGCGGTGACCTCGGCGCCGGCACGGTGGGCGCGGGCCGCCCGCCAGAGCCCCACGCACCCGAGTGCGAGCCCGAGCGGGATCCACAACCACCCGACGTGCAGCCGCTCCAGGGCCGCCAGGAGCGACTGGTTGCCGTAGTAGGCCGGGCTTCCCGGGCGCTTGGCGTCGAACACCAGATGCAGCCAGTACTCGCGGGAAGGCCCGGGATACACGACGAAGGCCAGGGCCGCGCACACGGCGGCCGTCGCCGCCGCCCTCGCCGCCGCCGCCCACTGCCTCGTGACGGCGAAGTAGACGATGAAGATGCCGGGCGTCAGCTTGATGGCGGTGGCGATGCCCACGAGCACACCGCGCCGCTTCGCCGGCACCATCGGCGTCACGCCGCAGTCGAGCAGGCATGCGGCGACGAGGATCAGGTTGACCTGGCCGAACGAGATGGTCTGGGTCACGGGCACCGCCCACACGAGGACCCCGGCTGCCGCGGCGAGCACGGCGGGATGGCTCCATCCCCGGGCCAGCAGGGCAGGCCGGACTGCGAGGATGGCGAGGGCGATCAGGAGTCCGACGGAGAGCGCCGTCCAGCCGAGGAGGAGGGGGGTCCTGGGCACGAGCGCGAGCGGGATGAGGGCGAGGGCCGCGAACGGCGGATAGGTGAACGGGAGTTTGACCCGGAGGCCGTCGCCGAAGCCCGGGCTGTAGGGGTCACGGTGGTGGAGGGCATAGCGGCCTGCCTCCCGGTACACCTCCAGGTCGACGGGGAACCGGTGCAGATGGATGCGGAGGTGGAGCAGGGGGATCGCCGCGAGGGAGAACACGACGACGACGAACGCAAGGTCCAGGGATCGGGGCCGGGCACGGGAGGGGGTCGGGCGTTCGTCGGTCTCGATCATGGCTGCGCCCCCGACTCTACGTGAGCGGGAATCGGCTTCGCTCCATTAAACTGTCTTCATGGCTGAAGGTGTGGATGTAGCGATCCTTGGCGGGGGCAACGCCGGCTACGCGTGTGCCCTGCGCGCCGCCCAACTCGGGCTCAGTGTGATCTTGGTCGAACGGGACAAAGTGGGCGGTACCTGCCTGCACCGCGGGTGCATCCCGACGAAGGCCCTCCTGCACTCGGCCGAGGTCGTCGACCACATCCGCTCGGCCGGGGACTTCGGCGTGCTGGTGGGCGAGCCGTCCGTTGACTGGGGCAAGGTCCTCGGCTACCAGAGCGCCGTCGTCACGAAGCTCTACCGGGGCCTGCAGGGCGTCATCAAGGCCCGCAAGGTGACCGTCCTCGCCGGGTCGGGCGTGCTCGTCGCCCCGGATGCCATCGAGGTCACCACCCCCGATGGCGGCAAGCAGACGGTCCAGGCGAGGGCTGTCGTCCTGGCCAGCGGCTCCTACGCCCGGTCGCTGCCCTTCATCCAGATCGACGGCGAGGCCTTCATCACCTCCGACCATGCGCTGACGCTGGGCGACCTTCCTGCCTCGGCCATCATCATCGGGGCCGGGGCGGTCGGGCTCGAATTCGCCAGCCTCTACCGTTCCTTCGGCGTCGAGGTCACCATCCTCGAAGCTCTCCCCAGGCTGGCGCCAGGTGAGGACGAGGAGGTGTCGGCCGAGCTCACCCGCCAGTTCCGCAAGCGGGGGATCAAGTCCGTCACGGGTGTGAAGGTCACGGCCGCCGAGGCATCCGGCAACGGCGCCTCCGTCACCTACGAGACCGCCGACGGCAAGACCGAGGTCGTCACGGCCGAGCGGTGCCTGGTCGCCACCGGGCGGGGCCCCATTTCCGAGGGCCTCGGGTACGAGGAGCAGGGCGTCCGGCTGGAGCGGGGGTTCGTCGTCACCGACGAGTGGTGCCGCACCGGCGTCGACGGCGTGTGGGCGGTGGGCGACCTGATCACGCAGCCGTCGCTCGGCCTGCCCATCCCGCACCTGCAGCTGGCCCACGTGGCATTCGCCGAGGGGATCCACGTCGCCGAGCAGATCGCCGGCTCGGCCGACCCGGCCCTCGTCGACTACCTCGGCGTCCCGCGCTGCACGTACACCACCCCCGAGATCGCATCGGTGGGCTACACGGAGGCCCAGGCCAGAGAGGCCGGCTACGACGTCGAGGTCGCCCGCTACCAGTGGGCAGCCTCCGGCAAGGCCTCGATCCTCGGCGAGCCGCACGGCTTCGTGAAGTCCATCGCCGAGAAGGGCGGCAAGGTGCTGGGCGTCCACATGATCGGGCCCCGGGTCACCGAGCTCGTGGCCGAGGCGCAGCTCATCTTCAACTGGGAGGCCTACCCGGCCGAGGTGGCCGCCCTCCTGCATCCGCACCCCACGCTGTCCGAGGCCGTCGGCGAGACGATGCTCCACCTGGCGGGCAAGCAGCTCCACGGCGCCTAACCAGGTCGCCGGAGGGCCGCCCGCTCCGCCTCGCACTCCGCCCGGGCGAAGCACCAGGCGACGTGGTCGTTGACGATCCCGAGCGACTGCATGGCGGCGTAGACCGTCGTCGGGCCGACGAAGCGGAACCCCCGGCGGAGGAGTTCCTTGCTGAGCGCCTTCGACGCCGGCGTCGAAGGCGGGATGTCGCCGAGGCCGGTCGGCGCCGGGCCGGCCGGTGGCTCGAAGGACCACACGAGCGCAGCCAGCGATTCCCCGGTGTCCCCCAGGGCCAGCGTCGCCCTGGCGTTGGCGATCGTGGCCTCGATCTTCGCCCGGTTGCGGACGATGCCGGCGTCGGCCAGCAGCCTCGCCACGTCGTCCGGCCCGAACCCGGCCACTGCCGCGGCGTCGAACCCTGCGAACGCAGCCCGGAAGGCCTCCCGCTTGCGCAGGATCGTCAGCCACGACAGCCCGGCCTGGAACCCCTCGAGGCAGAGCTTCTCGAAGATGGAGCCGTCGTCGGTAACCGGCCGGCCCCATTCTTCGTCGTGGTAGCGGCGGTACTCGGGAGGGTCGGCGGCCCACGGGCACCGGTCGGAAGTATTCACTGGGCTGTAGATTAATGGTGGGAGGGATCCGGCCCCTTCCCAGCCCCCAGGCGCCCTCAAGCGCCGGATGGAGGAGAGGGAGAACACCCATGGTCTATGAGATGTTCCGGGACCAGCTCCCGGACCCGTACCCCGACGAGACGGCGGAGTGGCTGTCCGCCATCAACGACGTCCTCGAAAACCAGGGCCGCCAGCGTGCCCGGTACCTCCTCACCCGCATCCTTCACCTCGCCCGCCAGCGCCAGATCGGCCTGCCGTCGCTCCTGCAGACCGACTACATCAACACCATCCCGCCGGAGCAGGAGCCCTACTTCCCAGGCAACGAGCGCCTCGAGCTGCAGATCCGCCGCATCATCCGCTGGAATGCGGCGGTCATGGTCTCCCGGGCCAACAACCTCCACATCGGCATCGGCGGCCACCTCGCCACGTACGCCTCGGCGGCGGGCCTCTACGAGGTCGGTTTCAACCACTTCTTCCGCGGCAAGGACCATCCCGGCGGCGGTGACCAGGTCTTCTTCCAGGGCCATGCCGCCCCCGGCATCTACGCCCGGGCGTACCTGGAGGGCCGGATCTCCGAGGACCAGCTCGATCACTTCCGGCGCGAGGCGCTCGAGCCCGGGGGCCTCTCCTCCTACCCGCACCCTCGCCTCATGCCGGCGTTCTGGGAGTTCCCGACGGTGTCGATGGGCCTCACCGGCATCAACGCCATCTACCAGGCCCGCTTCAACCGCTACCTGCTGCACCGGGGCATGAAGGACACCTCCGAGCAGCGGGTGTGGGCCTTCCTCGGGGACGGCGAGATGGACGAGCCCGAGAGCGTCGGGGCGCTGCACCTCGCTGCCCACGAGGGCCTCGAGAACCTGACGTTCGTCGTCAACTGCAACCTGCAGCGCCTGGACGGGCCGGTCCGCGGCAACGGCAAGATCATCCAGGAGCTCGAGGCGCTCTTCCGGGGCGCCGGGTGGCAGGTCATCAAGGTCATCTGGGGCCGGGAGTGGGACGACCTGCTGGCCCGCGACGCCGAGGGCGCCCTCGTCAACAAGATGAACACCACCCTCGACGGCGAGTTCCAGGCCTACTCGGTCGAGTCCTCGGGTGCCTCCATCCGGGAGCGGTTCTTCGGCCCCGACCCCCGCCTGAAGCAGATGGTTGCCCACCTCACCGACGACCAGCTCTGGCGGCTGCGCCGGGGGGGCCACGACTACCGCAAGGTCTACGCGGCCTACAAGGTGGCCACCGAGGTGCGGGACGCCCCGACGGTGATCCTCGCCAAGACCGTCAAGGGCTGGGCCCTCGGCCCGGAGTTCGAGGCCCGCAACGCCACCCACCAGATCAAGAAGATGACCGAGCAGGAGCTGCGTAGCTTCGCCGAGCGCCTCCAGGTCCAGATCCCGGCCAAGAAGATCTCCGGGGAGGAGTTGCCCTTCTACCACCCGGGGGAGCACTCCGACGAGATCCAGTACCTGCGGGACCAGCGCCGTGCCCTCGGGGGCTTCGTGCCCGAGCGGCGGGTGCGGCCGAAGATGGTCACCCTGCCCGACCGCAAGATCTACGACTCCTTCGACTCCGGCACCGTCGACCGTGGCCAGGAGGTCTCGACGACGATGGCGTTCGTGCGTCTGCTGCGCGACCTGATGCGGGACCGCGAGCTCGGCCCCCACGTCGTCCCGATCATCCCCGACGAGGGCCGCACGTTCGGCATGGAGTCGCTGTTCAAGGACTTCAAGATCTACTCACCGATGGGTCAGCGCTACGAGCCGGTCGACGCCAACATGCTGCTCTCCTACACCGAGGCCCGCAGCGGCCAGATCCTCGAGGAGGGGATCACCGAGGCCGGTTCCATGGCATCCACCACCGCCGCCGGCACCGCCTACGCCACCCACGGCGTCCACATGGTGCCCTTCTTCCTCTTCTATTCGATGTTCGGCTTCCAGCGGGTCGGCGATCTGATCTGGGCCTTCGGCGACGCCCGCGGGCGGGGGTTCCTGCTCGGCTGCACGGCCGGCCGCACGACGCTCAACGGGGAGGGTCTCCAGCACGAGGACGGCCACTCCCACCTGCTGGCCGCCCCGGTGCCCAACTGCCGGTCCTACGACCCCGCCTTCGCCTACGAGACGGCGGCGATCGTGAAGGACGGGCTGCGCCGCATGATCGGCGATGCAGAAGATGTCTTCTACTACCTGACCCTTTACAACGAGAACTACGTCATGCCGCCCAAGCCCGAGGGCTGCGACGAAGGGATCCTGGCCGGGATGTACCTGGTGAAGCCTGCCGCCGGGGAACGCACCCACCGGGCGCAGCTCCTCGGGTCGGGATCGATCCTTCCGACCCAGGTGCTCAAGGCCCAGGAGCTGCTGGCCGCGGACCACGACGTCGCCGCCGACGTCTGGAGCGTCACGAGCTACAAGCTGCTCCGGGAGGACGGGCTGGACGCCGAGCGCTGGAACCGCCTGCACCCGACCGAGCCGCCGCGGGTGCCTTTTGTCACCCGGGCCCTCGAGGGGGCCGAGGGGCCGGTCATCGCGGCGAGCGACTGGGTGAAGGCGGTCCCGGACCTGATCGGCCGCTTCGTGCCGGCCCCCTACTCCGTCCTCGGCACGGACGGGTACGGGCGCAGCGACACCCGGGCGAACCTGCGCCGGCACTTCGAGATCGACGCCGGGCACATCGTCGTGGCGACGCTGTCGGCGCTGGCCGCGTCCGGCGACGTCAAGCCCGAGGCGGTGGCCGAGGCGATCGATCGCTACGGCATCGACCCCGACCGGCCCAACCCCGTCACCCTGTAGCCTCGGCGCATTCCGATGGGCACCGAGCCTGAGGATTTCGAGATGGTCGCCGCAAGCCTCCGGGCAGACTCAGCCGACCTGCCGGCCTTCGTCGAGGCCCTCGCGGCCAAACTTATGGGCGCCCTCCCCGGACATTGCGAGGTCGAGCGGCGGGCGAAGAATCTCTTCTCCCACGACAAGGTGGTCCGCAACCTGTCCGTCTCGGTGGGCGACTGGCGCTACACGCTGCAGTCCGACGGCGCCGGCGCCGTCGAGACGGCCCGGGCAAAGGCGGTGCGGGGCATCGTCTTGAAGAACGAGCACCTCCCGCTCGCCGAATGGATCCAGGGGCTGGCCCGTGACCTGTCCGCCGAGGCTGCGACCAGCGAGCAGGCCCGCCTCGCCCTCGAGCGGCTGCTGACGTAGGGAGGGCCAGGCATGCCGTTCATTCACCGCCGAGGCCCCGACGGCACGCAACAGGATCCTGCGACAGCAGCGGCGGATCTCCATGCGGCCCTTGCGGCCCTGGAGCGGGGTGGCATCCCGCCCAAGGCGGAGCAGCGTCTCGCCGAGCTGCGCGCCCGAGGCGCCCCTCAAGGCGCCGGATATGAAGGCGATCAGACCCTTTTCACGTCGGACCTGTCGATCAACGAGTTCGCCCTCGTCGCCCGCACCGGCCTCCAGCCCGTCTCGCAGGTGATGGGCAGCTCCGTCTACCACGTCGGATGGCAGGGGATGCCGGGCTCGTTCTTCGGCATGGGTCGCGGCGCCTCCGAGCTTGGCGTGCTGTCACAGGCCTGGAACAGCGCACGCAGCCTTGCCCTCTCCCGGCTCCAACAGGAGGCCCGCCTGGCCGGGGCGGACGCCGTTGTCGGTGTCCACATCAAGTGGGGCGCCCACGACTTCGCCCCCAACTCCGTCGAGATGGTCGCCATGGGCACCGCCGTGCGGACCGCACATGCGGAGCGCACCGATCCACCGGTGCTCACCGACCTGTCCGGCCAGGACCTCTGGAAGCTGCTCCAGGCGGGCTACCGCCCGGTCGGCGTCGTGGGTGCGACGACCATCTTCTACGTCGTGCCGCAGTGGTCGACCCAACGGCTCACGACGAGCTGGCTGTCCGGGCGGTCCAACCAGGAGCTGCCCGACTTCACCCAGGCTGTCTACTCTGCCCGCGAGGTGGCGTTCGGGCATCTCAGCGCCCAGGCACAGACCCTGGGGGCGCACGGCATCGTCGGGGTGTCCATCGACCAGTCGATCGGCCGCCGGGAGGTCGACACCGGCAACGACACGAAGCGCATCGACCTGATCGTCACGCTGCACGTGCTCGGGACCGCCATTGTGGAGGTGCCCGATCCCGGCCGCGATCTCGACGTCCGCACGACTCTCGACCTCAGAGGAGCCCTATGAGCACCTACGACCCCACGTCTATGGAAGGCGTCCCCGTCCAGGCCCGCGAACGGATCGAGCAGATGCGCCGGGGCCTCTTCACGAGCGATCTGTCGGTCAACGAGTTCCTGCTCGTCCGCCACGCAGGCTTCGACCCGCTCGGTCTCGTCGTCGGCAGCTCCATCTACCACATCGGCATCCAGATCGCCGGCTGGAAGCAGAGCCAGGAGATGGGGGTCCTGTCCCAGGCCATGTACGGGGCCCGGGAGCTGGCGATGACCCGGATGGAGGAGGAGGCCGACCAACTCGGGGCCGACGGGATCGTCGGCGTCCGCCTCGACATCGGCCGCTACGAGTGGGGCGAGAACCTCGCCGAGTTCATCGCCATCGGCACGGCGGTCAAGCACCGGGAGGGGGTCCTGCACCGGGCGCCGAACGGGCGGCCGTTCACCAGCGACCTCTCGGGCCAGGACTTCTGGACGCTGCTCAACACCGGGTACCGCCCGGTGGGCATGGTGATGGGGAGCTGCGTCTACCACGTCGCCCACCAGGGGATGCTCCAGGCGATGAAGCAGGCCGGCCGCAACGTCGAGATGCCGAACTTCACCCAGGCCCTCTACGAGGCCAGGGAGCTCGCGATGGAGCGGATGCAGAAGGAGGCCGAGGACCTCCAGGCGCAGGGCATCGTCGGGGTCCAGCTTCAGGAGAAGAGCCACGGCTGGGGATCGCACATCATCGAGTTCTTCGCGGTGGGCACGGCCGTCATCCCGTCCGAAGGGGGCCACGCGATCCCGCCACCGTCGCCGGTGCTCAGCCTCAACGACCGGTAATCGCGCGATGTCAAAAAAGTTGGTTCTAGGCCTTGCGTTGCCGGGCCACCCCGTGCTAAAGTAATCGAGTTCCGCAGAAACCGGAGGGGCAACCCAAGGGTTACTGCGGAACACTTTTTTGTTCACGGATGTCGGGTAGATCATCGGAGGAGCGCCCTCGGGGGCGTTCCTTCTTGTTTTTCCCGAAGTGTTCTGCCGGTCGGGCGTAGCCCTCCAGCGGGCACTCCTGGGAAGAATCACAAAAGCTTCTTAGGCAACGGATCCGACGGGTAAGATACCCCGGGAGGGGGCCGGGCTCTTGAAAACAACAGGCCGGTAACTTACAGTCGTGGGCGATGGCGTTTTACGAGGTTGGGCATCCTCCCCGGCCCTGCTCGCGTGCGGGCTGTCCGAGCGCGGCAGCTGCCACCCTCGCGTTCGACTACGCCACCCGGCGGGTGTGGCTCCACGACCTGCCCGATCCGCCCGACCCGGCGAGCTACGACCTCTGCTCGGACCACGCCGACAGATTCCGGCCCCCGCGGGGTTGGGAGGTCGAGGACCGTCGGGCGACGCTCGCCCGCAGCGTCATCGAGGAGCAGATCTTCCAGGCGGACGCGATCTAACACCCGTAGGGCGGTTGTGAGCCTCGACCGCCGGCTCATCCGGGAGGTCCGCACCCTCGACGAGTACGACCTCCGGCGCCTCCTGATCTTCGTCCGCGGCCTCCTCGTCCAGCGCGGCGACCTCCCGCTCGGCCCCGGCGAGGTCATCGGCAGTGGCCCCGGCAAGGTCGGGTACCGCCTCCAGTCCGTCCGGTGCGGCAAGCGGGGCTGCACCCGCTGCCCGCACGGCCCCTACTGGTACGCCTACTGGCGGGAGGGGGGCCGGGTACGGACCCGCTACATCGGCAAGGACCTGCCCGACGAGACCCCCTGAAACCTTCTTTGGGTGATAAGTGGTCAATATGGCGGCTATTCACCCAAAGAAGCTTGGCGAGGTGCTTAACCTCAGCGGGACACGAGCCAGCGGGTGCCCTGGGGGGTGTCGATGACCTCCACGCCCAGCGCCGCGAGCTCGGCCCGGATCCGGTCGGCGCTGGCCCAGTCCCGGTCCCCCCTGGCCCGTTCCCTTGCCTCGATCTTCTCGGAGGCGCCGCGCGGGAGCTGGTCCCGGGTGGTGACCTCCCTGGCGAGGTCGAGGCCGAGGAACCGGTCCCACGACGTGAGAAGCCGGTACTTCTGACCGGGCTCGATCGCAGCCGACGCCAGCTCGGCCACGACGGACAGCGCCCGGGGGGTGTTGAGGTCCTCGGCCACCGCCTCCCGGAACCGCTGGTCGAGCTCGGCAGCCCCCCCGGAGAAGCCAGCTGGCACACCTCCCGGCGAGACCGCCACCGGCCCGGCGAACCACTCCGCCATCTGCTTGCGGTAGCGCTCCAGGCCCCGATCGGCCGCCGCCAGTGCCTCCAAGGTGAAGTTGGTCGGCTCCCGGTAGCGGGTCTGGAGGGCCAGGTAGCGGAACGCCAGGGGGTCGGCGCCCCGCTCGACGAGGTCGGCGAGGACGTAGAAGTTGCCCGCCGACTTGGCCATCTTCCGGCCCTCCGACAGCAGGTGGTAGGCGTGCGACCACGCGCCCACCACCTGGTGCCCGGTGGCGCCCTCCGACTGGGCGATCTCGTCCTCGTGGTGGGGGAAGACCAGGTCGGCGCCCCCCGTGTGGAGGTCGACGTGGTCGCCGAGGAGCTTCAGGCTCATGGCCGAGCACTCGACGTGCCAGCCGGGATAGCCCTCTCCCCACGGGCTGGGCCATTTCATGAGGCGGCGGGGGCCGGCAGCCCGCCACAGGGTGAAGTCGTAGTGGCGCCGCTTCTTCGGGTCGACGCCCCCTCCCGGCGTCAGGCTGCGGTGCCCGGCGGCAAGCTGGTCGACGGTGTTGTGGGACAGCTTCCCGTAGGTGGGGAACGAGTCGACGTCGAAGTAGACCATTCCGTCCACCTCGTAGGCGTGGCCACGCCGGATGAGCGTCTCGGTGAGCTCGACCATCTCGGCGATGTGCTCGGTGGCCTTCGGGTAGGCGGCTGCCGGAAGGATGTTGACCGACCCGGCATCGCGGTGGAAGGCGGCCGTGTACTTCTCGGCGATCTCCACCGGGGAGAGGCCCTCGTCCTCCGAGGCGAGCTGCATCTTGTCCTCGCCGCCCTCCTCCTGGGAGTCGTCCGTCATGTGCCCGACGTCGGTGATGTTCATCACCTTGCGGACCTCGAGGCCCTCCAGCTCCAGGGCCCGGCGGAACAGGTCGGCCGCGATGAAGGTGCGCAGGTTGCCGATGTGGACGGGCCGGTACACCGTGGGGCCGCAGGTGTACATGGTCACGCGGCCCGGATCGTTCGGCGTGAAGTCCCTGACGGATCTGGTCAGCGTGTCGTAGAGGCGCACGCGGGCCATGGTAGCGCCGGCGTCCAGCTGGTCGGGCCCTTACTTGAGTGTGACGCTGTCGATGAAGGGCTGGGCCGAGGCGGGAGGGGCGTTCTGGTCGTTGGCCGTCAGGACCTGGAACAGGGTGTGGTCCCTCAGGATGGCCTCGAGGAAGAGATAGCCGTTGTCGGCGCTCGCCTCCACCTCCATGCCGGGGCTCCCGCTCACCGTGTTCGGTGTCTGCTTGACGACGTGGGCGTTCTTGATGCCCGAGCTCTGCAGGGCGCCGTTAACTGCCCCGTTGAGGTTGTTCGCCGGGGTGCTGACGTCCACGGTGCTGGGGTAGGTGACGGAGCTGACGGTGTAGTGGCTGGTCCCGAGGTCCGCCTTGTAGATCGTCAGGTCGACGTTCAGGCCCGACTGGGTGATGTGCTGGATCTCGATCGCCGGCGAGCTGGGGAACCTGGCACTGAAGCCCGGCCTGTCGTAGCTCTTCCACTTGCTGACGTCGGCCTGCGCGGCCATCGGTTTTCCCTTGCAACCCACCGCGACGCAGGCCATGACTCCCACGAGGCAGACGATCAGACGGCGCGGCCCACCCACCCCCAACCGGCCGGCCCCCTAAATCCGGTTGATCCGGTAGCCCCTAGCTGGCACGCCGGCGCAGCAGCGCCCGGCGCTCGAGCTCGGTCATGCCACCCCAGATTCCGTACGCCTCCCGGGCGTCGAGCGCATATTCGAGGCACTCGGCCCGAACGGGACAGCGGTTGCACACTGCCTTGGCGGCGTCTTCCCGGTCACGCTTCTCCTTGACGGTCTCGGCGTGCTCGGGGCCGAAGAACAGGGTGGGGTCCATGCCTTTGCATTCGGCAAGGTCCTGCCAGCGGGCCTCCAGCTCGAGGGACGCCAGCTTGGATGCGAGCGCCTTGGTGGTCTTCGTCGTCTTCCTGGATGGATGCTCTTCGTTGGTCACGTCGTCCCTCGCTCCAGCTCTGCTCGTACTCGATTCGACGCCAACCCCGCTCCGCTGGTTCCACGGCCCCAGACGGTGCGACGGATGTTGCGGAGATACTGCGGAAAATCACATCGACAGTCAAAAATCCCGGACGCTCGCGCCCTGTTTGCGGGAAGTGGCGTAGTGTGGCACGGAGGAATCCGGAATCCCTGCTTCTCGATACCTATTATCCAGGCCATGTCAACACTTGCTCAAATCTCTGGCGGACGGCTGCGGGTGGCAGCCACGGCCGGGTAAAGTGCCCGCCATGGACCTCTTGGATCTTTCCCGCATCTTCAAGGCCTATGACGTCCGGGGCATCTATCCGGACGAGATTAACGAAACGGTCGCCCAGCGCCTGGGCGCCGCGTTCGCCGCCTTCGTGAAGGCCCCCAAGGTCATTGTCGGCAGAGACATGCGGCTCTCCTCGCCGGCGCTTGCCGCGGCCTTCATCGAGGGGGCCACGGGGCAGGGTGCGAACGTCGTCGACATCGGCGAAGTCTCGAGTGACGCCCTCTACTTCGCCTCCGGCAAACTGGATGCCCCCGGGGCCATGTTCACCGCCTCCCACAACCCCCCCCGCTACAACGGGTGCAAGATGTGCCTGGCCGGCGCCGCCCCCATCGGGCAGGACACCGGCCTCGCCGAGGTCCGCCGGCTTGCCGAGACCGAGCTGCCCCCAGCGCCCACCAGGGGCACCGTCGAGACCCTGGACATCGTGGAGGACTTCGCCACGCACGTCCTCTCGTTCGTGGATACGGACAACATCAAGCCGTCGACCGTCGTGGCCGACGCCGCGAACGGGATGGCGGGCAAGATGGTGCCCCCGCTGTTCCGGCGCCTGCCGGTGCGCCTGGTGCCGCTCTATTTCGAGCTCGACGGCAGCTTCCCCAACCACCCCGCCGATCCCATCCAGATCGAGAACCTGAAGGCCCTCCGGGCGACAGTCCTCGCCGAGAAGGCCGACATCGGCCTGGCCTTCGACGGCGACGCCGACCGGGTGTTCCTCGTCGACGAGAAGGCCGAGACGGTGTCGGGGAGCCTCACCACCGCCCTGGTCGCAGCCCGGATCCTCGCCAAGAACCCGGGCGCCCCGATCGTCTACAACCTGATCTGCTCCCGGATCGTCCCCGAGACGATCCTCGCCAACGGCGGCAAGCCGATCCGTTCGCGGGTGGGCCACTCCTTCATCAAGCAGATCATGGCGGAGACCGGCGCCGCCTTCGGGGGCGAGCACTCGGGCCACTACTACTTCCGGGACAACTTCCGGGCCGACTCGGGGATGATCGCCACCATGTTCGTCCTCGAGGCGCTCGGCACCGAGAACAAGCCGCTGTCCGAGGTCCTGGCCCCGTACCGCAAGTACTGGAACTCCGGCGAGATCAACACCGAGGTCAGGGATCAGACCGCGAAGCTGAAGGAGCTCGCCGAGGCGTACGCCGACGGCAAGATCGACTGGCTCGACGGCCTGACCGTCGACTATCCCGACTGGTGGTTCAACGCCCGGCCGTCGAACACGGAGCCGCTGCTTCGCCTCAACGTCGAGGCGACCACGGCCGAGCTCGGGGAGGCCAAGACGGCGGAGCTGCTGGCCCGGATCTCCGCGCGGTAAGCGCCCACCGCGGTCTGCCAGCGTGCACGAGACCCGAGACGACGTCGCCCGGCTCCAGGACCTGCTCGACCGGAGCCACGCGGCCGGCGGCCGGCACCTCCGCAGCATCATCACACCCGACCGGCGGGTGGACGCGGCCGAGCTCGTCGAGCGGCTCCAGGGGATGCGCCTGCTCGTGGTGGCCACCGTGACGGCCGACGGGCGACCCCTCACCGGCCCGGTCGACGGCATCTTCTACCGGGGCGCCTTCCATTTCGGGTCGGCGCCCGACTCCTTTCGGTTGCGTCACCTCCGGGCGCGGCCCCAGGTGAGCGCCACGCACCTGCCCGGCGAGGAGCTCTGCGTCACGGTGCACGGCACCGCCGTCCCCGTCGACGTGCAGGCTGGCGGGTTTCGCCAGACGCTCCTCGACATCTACGTGCCCCGCTTCGGGCCGGACTGGGAGCAGTTCCTGGACTCCGGCTCCCGCTACATCCGTATCCAGGCGGACAAGATGTTCACCTTCCACATGCCGCCGGAGGAAGGTGACATATCCTGAGGCTTCCGGCTCGGAAGAGAGAGATGGGAGCGGGTTGCCGATGGTTGATCAGGAGCTGCTGAAGATCCTCGTCTGTCCCAACTGCCGGGGCCAGGTCGAGTACCGGGAGGCCGACAGCGTCATCGCCTGCATCGGAGAATGCAGGTACGAGTACCCGGTCGTGAACGACATCCCGCACATGCTCATCGACGAGGCCGTCAAGCCTTGACGCCGGCCACGACCCGCCTGGACGACCTGGACGACCCCGAAAAGCTCGCAGCAGCCGATCCCAGCGACTTCCTGAAGGCCGTGGAGGGCCTGCCGGCCCAGCTCGGCGAGGCGGTCGGTCTCGCGGCGGCCGTCGACGGCCTACCCCCGGCCGCCGGCCTCAAGGCCATCGCTGTACTCGGCATGGGTGGCTCCGGCATCTCCGGCGAGCTGTGCCGCAGCGTGCTGGCGCCGCTCGCGCCGGTTCCCGTCGTCACCATCCGCGACTACGACGTGCCCGCCTGGGTGGGGCCGGACACCCTGGTGTTCGCCGTTTCGTATTCGGGCAACACCGAGGAGACCCTGAGCGCCTTCCACCAGGCCGCCGAGCGGGGTGCCCGGATCGTGGCCGTCACCACCGGCGGCGCCCTCGCCCAGGAGGCGGATGCCCGTGGCTACCCGGCCGTCGTCGTGCCCGGGGGACTGATGCCTCGGGCCGCCCTTGGCTATGTCGGGATCCCGCCCCTGGTCGTGTGCAGCCGGCTGGGACTTGCGCCGGGACTCGACGCAGCCCTCGACGAGGCGGTGGAGGTCGCCGCCCGGCGGGCGGGGGAGTGCCACCGCAGCGTGCCGGCCGCCTCGAACCCCGCCAAGCAGCTGGGAGCCCGGCTCGTGGGGTGCCTGCCGCTGGTCTGGGGCTCCGAAGGCATCGCCGGGGCCGCCGCCTACCGCATGAAGTGCCAGTTCAACGAGAACGCAAAGGTGCTTGCCGGCTGGGCGACCTTCCCGGAGCTCAACCACAACGAGGTGGTGGGCCTCTACCGCTCCGGTGGCGACTCGCCGCCCAACCCCGCGCCGTTCGGGGTCGTCGTCCTCCGCCACGAGGGGGAGAACCCCCGGATCGCTCGCCGCATCGACGTCACCCGGTCCCTGGTGTCCGACTCCGTCGAGTTCGTCGAGGACGTCTGGGCCCGGGGTTCGTCCCCCCTGGCCCGCCTGCTGGACCTGATCACCACCGGCGACCACGCCACCACCTACCTGGGCATCGCCCGCGGGGCGGACCCGGCTCCCATCGTCGCCATCGACACCCTCAAGGCCGCACTCGGCACGTACGCGGTCTGAGAGGGCCGCCGTGAAGGTCGCCGTGATCGCCGGGTCCGGCCTCAGCGCCGTGGCCGAGCGCATCGAGGGAGAGCGCAGGCCGTGGACGCACCCGGGCCTCGACCGGCCCCCCGCGCCCGGCCACAAGATGGAGATCGTCGAGGGCACCCTCGGGGGTGTGCCGGCCCTCGGCTTCGCGGGACGGCTGCACTTCTACCAGGGCTACTCGATGGCGGAGGTCACCGAGCCCGTCGCCCAGGCCCACGACTGGGGAGCGGAGGTGCTCTTCGTCACCAACGCCACGGGGTCGCTGCGGGCGGAACTGGCCGCCGGCGAGATCGCCCTCATCCGGGACCACATCAACCTCATGGGCGACAACCCCCTGCGTGGCACGTCGGAGTTCGTCGACCTGTCCGAGGCCTACGACGCCGAGCTTCGTGGTGCCGCTCGGGCCACCGCCGAGCGGATGGGCCTTCGCCTCCCCGAGGTCGTCTACGTCGGGATGTCGGGCCCAAGCTTCGAGACCCCGGCCGAGGTCCGGATGCTGCGGATGCTCGGGGGGGACGTCGCCGGGATGTCGACCGTCCCGGAGGTCGTCATGGCCCGCCGGCTCGGCATGAAGGTGCTCGGCGTGACGGTGGTCGCCAACCGCGCCGGAGCCCCCGCCACCGCCGAGGACGTCCTCATCGCATCGGAGGCCCGAGCGACCGAGGTTGCCGACCTCCTGGAAGCCGTAGCCGCCGGCCTCGCCTAAAACAGGGCTCAGATTGTCAGTACCTCGCTGTAAGCTTCTTTGTATGAATAAACATGAAAATGCTGCCTCATCATACAAAGAAGCTCAACTAGGGCGCCTCATAGCAAAGCAACGGGGCGTGCTCAGCCGTTCGCAGGCCCTCGAGGCCGGTTTAGGGAGGGGCGCGATCCAGCACCGTCTCGACTCCGGCGAGTGGCAGCGGCTGCATCCCGGCGTCTACCGAATCCGGGGCGCCTCGCCATCGTGGGAACAGAAGCTCATGGCTGCCACCCTTTGGGCCGGGCCGGAGTCCGCCGTGTCCCACCGATCGGCCGCCGCCCTGTGGAAACTGGATGGCGTCGACGCTGACGGGTTGGTCGAGGTCACGACTGCCCGGCCCCGCAATCCGGACATGCCGCAGGGCATCACCCTGCACCGGACGAAGCTCCTCACGCCTTCCGACGCCGGATGGCTCGGGGCCTTGAGAGTGACGGGCCTCGCGAGGACCCTCATCGACCTCGGCGCCGTGGTCCCCGACCCCGCCGTCGTCGAGGCGGCGATGGAGTCGGCACTCCGCCGGGACGAGCACCTCTTCGACCGGATGAAGGAGCGACTCGAGACCCTCGGCGCCAACGGGCGACGGGGGGCAGGGGTGCTGCGGGAGCTGCTGGCCCTCCGGGACCCCGATGCGGCGCCAACCGAGAGCATGTTCGAGACGCTGATCGAGCGGCTGCTCCGGAGGGCGGGGATCGAGATGCCGGTCCGTCAGTACGAGGTCTGGGACGGCGACGAGTTCATTGCCCGGATCGACTTTGCATGGCTCACCGTGACGCCTCACGTTGGACTGGAGCCACGGGGGTACTGGTGCCATTCAGGGCGGGCCAAGTTCCAGAGCGATACTGATCGTGCCAACAGCCTTGGCCGGACGCGTTGGCGGATCGTCTACGCCACCTGGCAGGACCTCGTCCGCAGGCCCGAGAAGATCTTGGAGCCCTTACAGGAGTACCTCGCCTGACCAGCCGCTAATACCGGTACTGGTCCGCCTTGTACGGGCCTTCCACGGGGACGCCGATGTAGGCAGCCTGCTCCGGCGTGAGCTTCGTCAGCTTCACGCCCAGGGCGTCGAGGTGCAGCCGGGCCACCTTCTCGTCGAGGTGCTTCGGCAGCACGTAGACGCCGATCGGGTAGTCGCCGCTGCGGGTGTACAGCTCGATCTGGGCGATGACCTGGTTGGTGAAGCTGTTCGACATCACGAAGCTCGGGTGCCCGGTGGCGTTCCCGA
>JAOPZY010000247.1 GCA_025963875.1 Actinomycetota bacterium | reverse complement strand
GTTCGAGGTGCCGCCGGGGCTGGCCGGGTGAAGCGGCCCTGGGTCCTGCTGGGCGTCCTGGCGGTGCTGATCGTGGCGGGGGCCGTGCTGGCGGGGCCTTCCGGGAGCGACGACCGCGGCCCCCACGGGACCCTGGCTCTGCGCCGCTACCTGGAGGCCATGGGCGGCGCCCTTAGCCGTTGACTGCGCTGGCGGGCAGGTTCGCCATCCGGACGGCGAAGACGTTGACGATGCCAGCAATGGTTGTCTGGCCGTCCACTGCCCCCTGTGGCCCGTCGGGTTGGGAGAAGTAGATGCCCATCAGTGCCCGGCCTCGCCGGAGGTACGCCGTGGTGAAGTGTTGGGACTGCGCCGTCGCGTCCGTCGCCACGAAATCGAAGGCGACGCGGTCGACGGTCGCAACCTGGGGCCAGGAGCCATCGGGCGCCGCCTTGAACTGCGTGATGACGGTGGGTTCGCCGACTGGGCTGACGACCGGCGAGGCGGGGCAGCTGGCGGCGGTGGACTTCAGCTCGGACAAAGCCTGGGCAGCCGCCGCAGGCGTCGAGTACAGGACTGCCTCCGAGCTGAGCACCATCGTGCCCTGGGCGTCGGCGGCAGCGACCTGAAGGCGCGCGGTACGCAGCGACTCGCTCGGGAAGGTCCCGTTACACAAGTCCAACGTCGCTCCGCCAGCGACCTCGGTGCCGCCGTTGATCGGAGCGACCGTCTCGGTTGGCCCAACGTCGGACTGATGTAGGACGAGACCTGACAACACGGATGCCGCCGGATCGGAGGGGGCGCCGGGTAGCACTGGATTGGCCCCTGGAGGGGTGGGCGCGGTGCCAGGCTGCGAGGCGCTCGGGGTGGTCGTTGACCCACGGTGCGGGAGGAGCAACGCACCGCCGACGAGCCCGACGACGAACCCGAGGGCGATCAGCATGGCCACGAGTGTTCGCCCGCGCGGGGGCCAGAACGGGCGCGACTGGATGCCGTTGGCCGAAGGGGTGGTGTCCGGCGGGGGAGAGGAAGCCTCGGGCTCGCTGGAGGTGGCGGGTGACCGCCATTCGGGGGGCGGAGGCCCGGTCCCGGGCACACCCGCGGTGGGGGGCGGCCAGGGAGATCCCGGATCGGACGCACGGCCGGGGCTCGGGTCTTCGGGAAAGGAATGCGCGGTCCAGCTGCGGCCGTCCCAGAACCTCCGTTGGCCCTTGAACCATGGATCCGGGTACCAACCCGGTGAGGCCTGTGCGGCCCCCGCTGCCTCTGTCTCTTCCTTCGCCATGTGGCAAGTTTGAGGCCTTCTCCTGTATCCCGCCTGAGAGGGGGCTGAAAACCACGTGAACGCCCACAAGTAGTAGTCCTTCTCAGCCCATTCACAGGCACGGCTGCGCTGAGGTTCAGCACGGGAGTGCACCATCGCCTTGACGCCGACCTTCTGGCGCCCCAGCGGACCCGACGACAGCCCCGACCAGGAAGGACTCCATGCCCGACGACTCGACGCCCCAGCCGGACATCGCCGCCACCGCGGCCGCGCTCGAGGACGCTCTGTTCCAGGTGAAGCGGGTCATCGTGGGCCAGGACCGCATGGTGGAACGGACCCTCGTGTGCCTGCTCGCGAGGGGCCACTGCTTGATCGAAGGCGTTCCCGGCCTCGCCAAGACCTTGACGGTGTCGACGATGGCCAAGGTCATCGGCGGCACCTTCAGCCGCCTGCAGTTCACCCCCGACCTGGTGCCGGCGGACATCGTCGGCACCCGTATCTGGCGACCTTCGCGTGAGGAGTTCGACATCGAGTGGGGACCGGTGTTCGCCAACGTCGTGCTGGCGGACGAGATCAACCGGGCCCCGGCGAAGGTGCAGTCGGCGTTGCTCGAGGTGATGGCGGAGCGACAGGTCTCGATCGGCGGCCACACCCGCCCGGTGCCCAGCCCGTTCCTGGTGCTCGCCACCCAGAACCCCATCGAGTCGGAGGGCGTCTACGCCCTGCCCGAGGCGCAACGGGACAGGTTCTTGATGCAGCTCCTGGTCGAGCACCCCTCCTACGAGGAGGAAACCGAGATCGCACGGCGAATGAGTGTCCACCCCCCGGAGGCGGAGCAGGTGCTGTCCAGTGAGAAGCTGACCGCGCTGCAGGCGGCCAGCGACTCGGTCTTCGTCCATCACGCCGTTGCGGACTACTGCGTGCGCCTGGTGATGGCCACGCGCGATCCTGCCCGCTGGGGTGTTCCCGAGCTTGCCCCGCACGTCGCCCTTGGCGCGAGCCCTCGTGCCACCCTCGGCCTGCTGGCGGCCGGCCGGGCTCTGGCGCTGCTCCGGGGCCGGCGGTTCCTGGTGCCGCAGGACGTGTACGACGTCGCCCCCGAGATCTTCCGCCATCGGGTGTTGCTCAGCTACGACGCACTGGCCGCCGCCGTCAAGGTTGACGACGTGATCTCCCGAATCCTCCAGGTCACGCCCGCACCCCGCGTCGCCCCCCACCAGGACGGCGGCACAGGCGATGCCCCGGTCTTTGTGGCGTCGGCCCCTCCTACCCCGATGTGGTCGCCACAGGCGGAGCGAGGCGCCACCGCGTCATGAGGATCGTGGATGGTGCCGGCCGCCTGCGGCAGCGGCGACGAGCGGCATCGACGCCACAGGCGCCTCCGTCGGCCGGCCCGGCCGCGCTCTCCGTCAAGGCGACGGTCCTTCGCCGCTTGGAGCTGGATGTCACCCGCCGGCTCGAGGGCCTGGTGAGCGGCGACTACCTGGCGCTGGCCACGGGTCCCGGTACCGAGGCAGCAGGGGCCCGCCCGTACGGGCCCGGCGACGACGCCCGCCACATCGACTGGAACCTGAGCGCCCGGACACTCAGCCCCCAGGTCCGCACGACCGATGCCGACCGGGAACTGGAGACCTCCGTGGTCGTCGACCGCTCCGCCAGCTTGGATTTCGGTACCGCCCAGCGGGAGAAGCGGGAAGCGGCGCTCGCAGCCGTCGCCGCCTTCGGGTTCCTCACCGTGCGATCGGGCAACCGCCTGGCATTCCTGATCACCGGCGGCAGCGACCTCGTCTGGCTGCCGCCCCGATCGGGCCGGACCGGTCTGATGACGGGCCTGACCGCCGTCTACGACACGCCGCGGCAGGCGGAGGGGCCGGCCCCGGCGGCCGGGCTGGGGGCCGGCCTGGCGCGGGTGGCCAGGACCCAGCGTCGGAGGGGCCAGATCATCGTCGTGTCCGACTTCCTGGACCCCTCCGACTGGGCGACCCCGCTGCGCCGTCTGTGTCTGCGCCACCAGGTGATCGCCGTGCAGGTGACCGACCCACGGGAGCTCCAACTGCCCGATGTCGGCATCCTGACCGTCGTCGACGCCGAGACGGGACGCCATCTCCACGTACAGACGAACTCCGCGGTCCTGCGCGAGCGCTACCGAGCCGCCGCCGCTGAACGTCACACCCAGGTCCGCCGCCAACTGACCGACGCCGGCGCGGAGCATCTGCCGCTCTCCACCGACCGCGACTGGCTCACCGACGTGGTCCGCTTCGTCGACCACCGCCGCGTGGCGCGCCCGCTCATGCGGCTCCCTGCCCGGACGGCCACGCCATGACCTTTCTCTCCGCGTGGCGCCTCGCCTTCCTCGTGGCCCCCCTCGGGCTGCTCCTCGCCTATCTCGCGGCTCAGCGCGCCCGCCAGAAGACCGCCGTTCGCTTCACCAGCGTCGACATGCTTGCCTCGGTCGCTCCCCGGCGCCCGGGCTGGCAACGCCACCTCCCCACCGCGGCCCTCATCGCGGCCCTCGTGGTGCTGGTCGTGGGCTTCGCCCAGCCGGCGCGCGCCATCCGCACCCCGCGCCAACGGGCGACGGTCCTCCTGGTGCTGGACACGTCCGGGTCGATGGTCGCCAGCGACGTGGCGCCAAGCCGCCTGGCTGCCGCCCAGCAGGGGGCTCGTAACTTCGTCACGGCCCTTCCTTCGGGGGTCCAGCTTGGGCTCGAGGCGTTCTCAACCGGGCCCCGCATGCTCGTGGCGCCGACCACCGACCGCGCTGCCGTGGTCGCAGCCATCGACAGCCTTCGCGCCGGCGGCGGCACCGCCACCGGGGACGCCATCTCCCTGGCCCTCAACGCCATCACCGCCCTCCCGCCGGCCGCAGACGGCAAGGCCGCCCCAGCGGCCATCGTCCTGATGAGCGACGGGAGCCCCACCATCGGAACCGCCGATCAGTCTCCGACCCAGAGCGCCGACAACGCCGCCTCCGCCGCCAAGCAGGCGGGCGTCAAGGTCCACACGATTGCGTACGGCACCGCGACCGGCACGATCGATATCGGCGGCCAGACGATCCCCGTGCCCGCCGACCCGGCCGCCATGGCCCGGATCGCGGCCTTGAGCGGCGGCCAGACGTTTACCGCCGAGACCGCAAGCCAGCTCAAGTCCGTCTACGACCAGATCGGGCGGGCGGTCGGCTACGACGTCCACCGTCGGGAGATCACGGCTTGGTTCACGGGCATCGGGTTGGCCATGGCCATAGCCGGCGCAGTCGCCGCCCTGATCTGGACCCAGCGGGTCGCGTAGCGGGGGCCGGCCGCCTCCGCCTGTCTATCGAGCTCTGTCCTCGTTCTCCTTGGGCCCCTGCCCTGAGCTACGGCTCCATGTGACACGTTTCACGATTTTAGCTATATTCATCACTGTGATGAAACAGCCTGAAATGGTGAAACTAGAGGGCCCGTTTGAAGCCGAGGCCCTTCGTATCCTGCGAGGCGTCCCCGGCTTGACCGTGACCGCCGAGCCCGGGGGAGGCGATCGAAAGGCCGATGCCGTCATCCATTTTGCGGGACAGAGCGCCAATGTGGCAACCGAAACCAAGCGGCGTGCCAATGCGGCCACGGCTTGGCAACTTGTGCACGAAGCCGAAGCCGAGCCGGATAGGCCGCTGCTACTGATCGCAAACGAGACCACTGCCGAGGCGCGTGAGATCCTTCGACACCACGGCATCGCTGTTATCGACGGCAATGGCAATACTCACCTTGAGCTGCCGGGCCTCCTCGTGCATCTCGAGGGTCGTCGGCGAGAGCGACAGGCCCGACCCACGCGCCTCAGCGGCAAGGCAGGAATCATCGCTGAAGTGCTCCTGCTCAACCCGCAGCGACCCTGGCGGGTGCAGGAGCTGGCTCAGGAGGCCGGAACCTCTGTAGGGCTGGCGCATCGGGTCCTGACCCGTTTGGAACAAGAAGGCGTCGTTGCCGCCGAGGCCGCCGGGCGAGACCGCGCGCGGCGAGTTACGAACCCGACGGCCCTTCTCGACCTATGGGCAGAAGAGAGCATCGTGCGGCCGACCAGACTGCCGGCATACTTCCTCGCGCAGACACCGCAGCAGCTCATCAACGAAGTCGGAACCAACCTTGGGCGAAACGACGTCGAATACGCGTTGACGGGTGCCGCTGCTGCAAGTCTGGTTGCGCCCTACGTGACGGCCGTTCCCACTCTCGAGGTGTGGGTGCCGGCGAGAGCGGCGCCTGAGGAGCTTCTTAGGGCGGCCGATGCTGAGCGAGTTGACGATGGTCATAACATCGTGTTCCTTCAGGCAAAAGGCGATGCGGCCCTGGCGTTTCGAGATCAGGTCAGGGGCTTGTGGATTGCCAACCGGTTTCGCCTCTATGTCGATCTGCGACGAGATCCGCGGCGTGGGCGAGAGCAGGCCGACCATCTGCGACGCGAAGTGATCGGCTTTTGAGCCAACGAGGTCATCACTCCGACTACGACCCCGAGACGACCTCTCGGTGCGAGCGTGTGCTGGTCACGTTGCTGGGTGACCTCGGTCCATGGCGTGAGCGCATCTACCTGGCGGGAGGATTGGCCCCGAGATATCTGGCCGGCCCGCTTCATGAGGGCGCACGAGCCCACATCGGGACGACCGATGTGGACTTGGTGATCGGGCTCGCTCTCGGCGACGAGACGCCGGAGACGTACAGGACGTTGCAGAACAACCTTGAGCGAGCAGGTTTCGAGCAGAGGGAGCCGAGCTTCCGCTGGGCACGCGACGTCGAAGGTTTTGTCGTCTATGTCGAGTTCCTCTGCGAGACCGACGAGGTGCCTCCCGGGCGAATCTACCGTCCGAGGCAAGAGCAAACAGGTTCGCGCCTCGGTGCGTTCAACGTTCGTGGTGCTCACTTAGCTCGCGACGACTTTGTCGAGCGAGAGGTTGAAGCGGAGCGCCTCGACGACGGAGGTCAATCACGTGTGACCGTACGAGTGGCGAACGTTCTCCCCTTCACAGTGCTCAAGATTCTCGCCTTCCAGGACCGGCACGAGAACAAGGATGCCTACGACCTTGTTTTCACCCTTCTCAACCATGGAGGGGGGCCCAGGGTTGCCGGAGCCTCAGCCGCGTTGAGCGCGGTGGCACAGCATCCGCAGGTGGCGGAAACCATCGCGCTTCTCGGTGAGCGGTTCAGCGATGCCCGCCAGGATGGTCCCAACGCATACGCATCATTCCTCGCCGAGTTCGACGACGAGGATGACAGGTCGCGACTCCGTCAAGAGGCCGTTGCGACCGTCCGAGAGTTCCTGCGAGGTTTCGCCGAGGCGAGCCCGGTTCAGGGGTCTCTCTGATCGGGTTCCGTTGACCGCCTCGGTGACTCGGCTTCCTCGTCGACCCGAACCCAACGCAGGCCGAATGCATACAGGATTGCGATGACCAGTACGACGGCCCCAAAGGCGACGATGAGGAACCGCAGGAGGTTGGGGCCGTGCCCCCCCGGGCCATGCGCTGCTCCGAGATGGGCCGGCGATGGTGACCGCGACGGGGAAGGGGACGGCGACGGCGACGGGCTCGGAGCGGCCGCGGGCGGCAGGGCGGTGGGTGTTTCGTCGACGATGGGGGTCGCAGCGGGGACGAGTGCCGGGACGGCCCTCGAGGCTTGACCTGTGGTCGTTCGATTCCCCACGCCATTCTGCAGGGGTGGTGGGGTGGGTTTCAGCGATGGCGGTTTCGGAACGCCGGGGGGTGGGGGTGGGTGTGCCACCGCAGGCGTGCTCGGCGCCACGCTCGGGCTCGGGCTGGGCGGCGGTGGTGGTGGTGGCGGGGGAGCCTCGGTGGAGACGGTGACTTTGATGGTCCCGGGCGCGCCGCAGGCGAGCGTCAACGTCCACACGATGGGAATGGGCAGCGACAGGGGAACCCGGGGCGGGTCCCTGTAGTTCCCCGTGGAGTCGTAGCCGTTCGACCCACCGATGTTCTGGTACTGCGTCGCCCCGGTGTCGCTTCGCCTGGCGGTGAACAGACACTCGGGATTCGGGCCGTTGTGGAGTTGGGCGGCGATGCTGACATCCGGAGGGTGGAAGCCGTAGTCGAACGTCTGGTCGTGGGTG
>JAOPZY010000209.1 GCA_025963875.1 Actinomycetota bacterium | reverse complement strand
GGCGGCCGTAGCCCTGCACCTCCGAAACGGTGAGTCCGAGCACGCCGGCCCCGCGCAGGGCCTCTTTCACTTCCTCCAACTTGAACGGCTTGATGATGGCGGTTACCAGGTGGGGCATTGCTCTCTCCCTTTGGTCGCAACGTCGGTCACAGCGTCGGTCAGAGCATCCGTCAGATCGTCAAAGCTTGACGGTACCGCCCCGGGGGCGCCTGGGCGCCCCCGGGGACATGGTGCAGCAACGCCGGTCGCAGGTGTTACTCGTCGCCTGCCGCGGCACCCACGGGCTCCTCCTCCGGGTCGTCCTTGTGGCTGCCGTTGAACGGCAGGCCGGCCGGCGTCGAGTAGGTCATGCCCTGGCCGAACTCCACGTGGTAGGCGGCCGTGCCGTGCTCCGAGAGGTCCATACCCTCGAGCTCGGCATCCTTCGAGAGGCGCAGGATCCCGCGGTTCTTGAGGAAGTACATGAGGATCAGCGAGAAGCCGAACACGCAGATGACGCAGGTGGCACTCCCGATGAACTGAGCCTTGAGCTGGTCGAGACCTCCTCCGTAGAACAGGCCCTTCACGACCGTGGAGGTGTCAACCCCGGTCGACGTCGGGACGCCGTAATGACCGGTGGCCATCAGCCCGAGGCTGAGCGTCCCCCAGATTCCACAGAACCCGTGCACCGGGACGGCACCGATCGGATCGTCGATCCGCCGGCTCTCGAGGAAGTCGATGCCGAGCGGGACGACAATCCCGGCGACCGCCCCGATCACGACCGCCCCGAACGGGGACACCCAGTAACAGGGGCAGGTGATGGCCACCAGCCCCCCGAGGAAGCCGTTGACGGAGATGCCGAGGTCCCACTTCTTCGAGCGCGGATAGACCCACAGCACCGCCATCATGCCGCCCGCACAGGCGGCGATCGTGGTGTTGGCGGCGACGCGGCCGATGCCGGTGAAGTCCATGGCCGACAGGGTGGAGCCGGGGTTGAACCCGTACCAGCCGAACCACAGGATCACGCCACCGATGGCCCCCCACGTCAGGTCGTGCGGCGGCGTGGGACCGCCCCCGTCCTTCTTGAACTTCCTGCCCAGCCGTGGACCGAGGGCCATGGCGCCGGCGAGGGCGATGAAGCCGCCGACCGTGTGGACGACCGTGGACCCTGCGAAGTCACGGAACACGGCCCCGTGGGTGAAGGTGGCCAGGGGATGGATTGTCATGTTCCCCAGCCAGCCGCCCGGACCCCAGGCCCAGTGGCCGAAGATCGGGTAGATGAACCCCGAGACGGCGATCGAGTACCAGATGTCGCCGATGAACGCGGTGCGGCCCACCATGGCGCCCGACGTGACGGTCGAGGCCGTGTCGGCGAAGGCGAACTGGAACAGCCAGAACGCCAGGAAAGCCACCCCGGTCGTGCCGTAGGTCTGTGGGGCGCCGTGCAGGAGGAAGTACGTATGGCCGATGAAGCCGTTGCCGGTGCCGAACTGGAAGGCGAAGCCCCACGCCCAGTACAGCAGGCCGCAGAGGCAGGTGTCGAACACGCACTCCATGAGCACGTTCACCGTCTCCCGTGAGCGTGCGAAGCCCGCCTCCAGGCCCATGAACCCGGCCTGCATGAAGAAGACCAGGAAGGCCGTGACGAGCACCCACACGGTATTCAGCGGGTTGACGATGTCATCCGCCTTCGTTGCCACCTGGCGGATCGCGGCGGCGCTTGCCTGCGATCCGAAGTACCACCCGAAGGCTTTGACGGCAAAGAGCGCCGCCACAATACCGAGCATTTTCCCGGCCAAGATGACCGCGATCAGCTTGCGCGTGTCCTTGTCGCGCAGCCGCCGCAACCGCGTTCGTATCATCGGTTGCCCCTTTCTCCTTGCACGGTTCCCAGAGCCCCCCGTAGGACTCCGTCGTGTGAGGCAAGGATCGGCGGCAGGTGTTACCACACTGTTTTTGTAACGTAAAGAACGTGTAAAGTTTCCACCAATTTCCTGTCGAAACTCTCGTTTGTCTAGGAAAGGTCTCGGGCATAGGGAAGTACTCTTGAGGCATGCTTGCGGAGCGGAGCGCCCTGCTGGCCGACGCCGCGGCGAGGGGATCGGCCTGGTGCCGGGCGCATTCCGACCTGGTCGACGTCTGGCTGTCGGAGCTCCTCGAGAAGGCCACGCTGCGCGAGACCACGGGGCTGGCGCTGGTCGCGACCGGCGGCTACGGACGCTCGGAGCTGGCCCCCGGCAGCGACATCGACGTCATGCTGCTCCACGACTCCCGGGCGGATGTGGCGTCGATTGCCGAGGCCATCTGGTACCCGATCTGGGAGGAGGGACTGCACCTCGGCCACAGCGTCTCGACGCCGAAGGAGGCCCTGCGCCTGGCCTCGGACGACCTCGACACCGCCACCGCGCTGCTGGACGCCCGCCACATCGCCGGTGACGCAGAGCTGACGCCCCGCCTGGTGGACGGCGCCCGCTCCGCGTGGGAGCGCCGTTCGCGCCACTGGCTGGCCGAGCTCGGCAACCGGGTGGCGATCCGCCACACCCTCGCCGGGGAGGTGGCGTTCCTCATCGAGCCTGACCTCAAGGAGGGCCGCGGCGGGCTGCGCGACGTCCACTCGCTGCGCTGGGCCGAGGCTGCGCACCGGGTTCTGCTCGAGTTCGACGCACCCAGCCTGGCGGCATGGGAGGCGGTCCTGCTCGATGCCCGGGTGGAGCTGCAGCGCCAGACCGGGCGCTCCGGCAACGTCCTCGCGCTCCAGGAGCAGCCCGGCGTGGCGGCGGCGCTCGGCGACCCCGATGCCGACGCTCTCATGGCCCGCATCGCCGAGGCGGCCCGCTCCGTCGCCTGGACGAGCGACGACGCATGGCGGCGCATCGCCACGGCGCTACGGGGCCCCATCGCCCGGCGCGTCGACCGCACCCGTGAGGTGGGCCCCGGCATCGTCCTCGCCGGGGGGGAGGTCAGCCTCGGCCCGACCGCGGCGCTGGACGACCCGTTCCTGGCCCTCCGGACTGCGGCGGCCGCCGCCGTCCACGACGCGGCGATCGAGCGGCGGTCCCTCGAGGCGCTGGCCTCTGTCCAGCCGGCCGTCCCCGATCCCTGGCCCGATGAGGCGCGGACCCTCTTTGTGGACCTCCTGCTGGCCGGGCAGCGTGCCATCCCGGTCATCGAAGCGCTCGACCAGCGGGGCCTGTGGGGGCACCTCCTGCCGGAATGGATCCCCGTGCGGGCCCTGCCGCCCCACAACATCTACCACCGTTTCACGGTGGACCGGCACCTGCTCGAGACCGTGGCCAACGCCGCGGGCCTTGCGGACCGGGTTGACCGCCCGGACCTTCTCGTCGTCGCCGCCCTGCTGCACGACCTCGGCAAGGGATCCAAGGGTGACCACAGCTCTGCCGGCGCAACGATCGCCCGGCAGATCGCCAGCCGCCTGGGCTTCGCCGGCCGTGACGTCGAAACCCTGGCGCTGCTCGTCGAGTTGCACCTGCTGATCCCGCAGGTGGCCACCCGGCGGGACCTCGACGACCCCGTCACCATCCGGCGGGTGGCGGAACAGGTTGGCACGGTCGAGCGGCTCCGGCTGCTGGCGGCGCTGTGCGAGGCCGACTCGCTGGCCACCGGCGCCTCGGCGTGGGGGCCGTGGAAGGCCGGCCTTGTCCAGCGTCTCACCGAGTGCGTGATCGACTACCTGGAGTCGGGCGAGACCTCCGGCTGCCCGCCGCCGGCCCCCTTCCCCACGCAGGCCCAGCTCGACCGGCTGGCCTCAGGTGGCCAGCACATCGAGGGCCGCGGCAACGTCCTCACGGTCATCTACGACGACCGGCCCGGCATGTTCAGCAGGGTCACGGGCGTCCTCGCCATGCACGGGCTCGACGTCCTGTCGGCATCCGCCTACTCGTCGAACGCCGGCAGGGCCCTCGAGGAGTACCGGGTGCACGACCCGATGCGGGACGAGCCGCGGTGGGAACGAGTCGTCGCCGACCTCAAGCTGGCGCTCGACGGGAAGCTGGCGATCCACGCCCGGGTGATGGAGCGGGCCCGTACCTACGCCCGCTCGGCCCCCCGGTCGCGGCACCCGGTCGTCCCCTCCGTCACGTTCGAGAACCAGGCGTCCGACGGCGCGACCGTCATCGACGTCCGGGCCGCCGACGCCATCGGGACCCTCTACCGCATCACCCGCACGCTGGCGGAGTTCGACCTGGACATCCGGTTCGCCAAGGTGCAGACGCTGGGATCGGAGGCGGTCGACGCGTTCTACGTACGCGACAGGTTCGGGGACAAGGTCACGGAGCAGGCTCGTCTCGCCGAGATCGAGCGGGCGATCCTGCACGCCATCGAAGACTGACACCCCCCGAGGCGCCCCTCAAGGCGCCGTGTAAAAACGAGGCGCCCCTCAAGGCGCCGTGTAAAAGACAGGGAGACGTATGACAGGGTTCGTGGCCTTTGCGGCAGTGATTGTGGCAGGAGCGTTGCTGAAGTCGGGCATCCGCTGGTACTTCCGCCGGGAGCGCTGAGTCGACGCACTCCGAAGAGGAACCTGTGAACAACGAGAACGCTCCGCGAACGTCGCGATCCCGCGCTAAGGGGGCGTAGAAGTTCGGGACCACCCGGCAGGAAACCGTTAAACCTGCTGCGGCGCCCCTCCGGCTCACCCCAACCTTGACCCGTCGGCGTTCAACCCGGCCAGCCGGCGTGAAAAGGAGGTGCATCTCAATGGCCCATTCGAGACTGCATCCATCCTTGCCTGCCCGGAGCACCTCGGCCAGCATCCCGTGGTCGAGCCGGTCGATCGATTGGTCGATCGAGGCGAGCTGGCCGGCCAGCGCCAGGTCCCGGTGTGCGAAGGACTGCATCGCCGCGTACAGCAGGTGCAACGCGATCGCACCCATGTCTTCGAGGTGGCCGAGAAGCTCGGCGTTCCGGGGAAGGACAGCGGTGAGCTTGGAAATCCTTGCGATATTGGTGGCCAGATCGGCAACCCGCTCGAGGTGCAGGTTGATGTGCAGAACGGTGGCGACAAAGCGGAGGTCCGAGGCAACAGGGCTCTCCAAAGCAAGCAGCTGGAGGACATCGCCCTCGATCTTCAGGTGGGCAGCGTCGACATCGTCGTCCCCGGCGATCACGTCGTCGCAGAGCGAGGCGTTCGCAGTCTCGAGCGCCTCCAGGCTCTCCTGGAAAAGGTGACGGACGGAGGTGCCGAGCCGGAGGATCGCGTCTTCGAGGTCCCGAAGCTCGTTGTCAAAGTGTTCGCGTGTGCGCATGATGGCCCTCAGAGCTTGGCGGTCCTCAACTGATTTCTCGGACCACCGTAGGACCGCCGGCCAGCCCCAAGGGGCGGTTTGACGATTTCATGACGGGCGGAGGCTCAGATTTGGCGCCTTTTTTGCGAATCCTTAGCGGGTGTCCCCTAGCTGGCCTTCCTCGCCCCGCGAGGGGTCCAGACCACGTCCTCCGTCTCCCCCCGGATGACGGCGACGCTGTCGAAGCCGTCGACATCGCTCAGCAGGCGTGCAAGGAATACGGCAGCCCGGAGCGGAAGATCGACCTCGGGTTCGTGCTGGACGTCAAGGACGATGGTGATGCGCGTGGATGCCATTTCATTTTCTCCTTGGGGTAGGGGTCTTGCAGACAGTCCCACCGCCCCCAGAAGGGCGGGTGTGCGCGTCAGGAGTTCTGGCCGGTCAAACGAGTGGCCGCATGGCCACCACTCGAAGGTCTCCGAACCACACCGTCCGGCGCTGGTGGCTCGGGAAGCGCACGACGTAGCGGGCGTTCTGGGTCTGTGATCGGTGAAGCACCTCCACGATCTCGCCCTCCCAGAGAGGGTGGCGGATGATCTGGGCCACGAGGACCCCATGCATGGGGCACTGCAGCGCCCGAGATGCAGGGTCGGGCACCATGGGGCGTCCACACTCGCGGCACAACACCGGGCCCGAGGCACGCAGCCTGTGCGTGGCCTCGACGGCTGCAATGTTCCTGATCATGGCCGATCCTCCTGGCTTTCCCGAGCCCTCAAGGCGCCGGGTAAGGCTTGGCTGAGCTGCTGCGAATCTCGTGCGACTCTCTGAGCGTAGAACCGCCGGCCACCCCGAGAGGCGGTTTGACGAATTCATGACGGGTGGAGCCGCAGATTTGGCGCCTTTTTTGCGGATCCTTAGCGGCTCCCGTCAGCGGAGGAGGACGCTGGCCGTGACGATCGCGGCCACCGCGGTGACAAAGGAGACGGCGACCAGGCCGGCGAAGCGCCAGACGCGGGCGTCCGCCCCCACCGGCACCCCACGCATCGGCGGGCCGGGCGATGCCCCGGCCAGGAGCCGGCTCGTGTCGACCGCGTCGAGGTTGCTGAGGTCGCCGAGCAGCTCGGCGGCGCTCTGGTAGCGGTTCTCGGGTCTGCGGCGGAGCGCTCTGGCGATGACGGCCTCCAGGGCGGGCGGGACGTCCGCCCTCCCCGCGGGCAGGGCCGGAGCCGACGCCGTGAGGTGCAGCGTCATGGTCTAGTGCTCAGTGGCTCCGGCAAACGGCGGGGCACCGGCGAGGAGTTCGTAGAGAAGGACCCCGAGCGCGTAGACATCGCTCCGGGCGTCTCCCTTGCGGCCCTGGATGTGCTCGGGACTCATGTACTCCGGTGTCCCGACCGCATCGGCGATCGGCCGCCACCTCCTGATGCGGCCGCCGGGCGGCAACGCGGCGCCGAAGTCGGCGATCTTGAGGACACCGTCGCGCCGCACGAGGATGTTCTCCAGCTTCAGGTCCCGGTGCACGATGCCCCGGTCATGCAGGTACGACAGCGTGCCGGCGAGCTGGACGCCCCAGTCGACGACGAGGGCGATGGGGATGTGCCCGGGCCTGGCCCGGGCGATGACGTGCCGCAGGGTCTCGCCGTCGACATACTCGAGGACCTCGTACCTCAGTCCGGTGGTGGCCCGCGTCGAAGCTGCGCTGTACGCCGGGGTGGTCCAGCGATCTCACGATGGCAACCTCCCGCCGGAACCGGGCGAAACCTGTGGAGTCGGCGAACAGCGAGGGGTGGGGGCTCTTGAGCACGACGGTCCAACCTGATCGGGTGTCGACGGCCCGGTACACCTCGGCCCAGGTTCCGGTGCCCAGCAGCTCCTCGATCACATAGTGGTCGACCAGGTCCCCGGGAACGTGGCGTGGCACCTCCCTTCAGTGGAGCGACGCTCCGACGTCGATCACGCGCACCTCCATCGGCACGACACCCCTCCTGTGTACACCACCGGCGGCGGGTGGCCGGCTGTCTTGACGCGTTGCTGCCGCCCGAAGCCGAAGTCTTGACGTGTTCTTGGCGTGGGTGGCGGAAGGGGCTGCCCCGATGCCGTCCATCGTGCAAAATGGATGGTGGCCAAACCGGAAAGAAGTGCCAACCATCGGAGGGGGAGGATGAGCGAACCGGCGGAGTACGACGTCGCCATCGTCGGGGCAAGTCTGGCGGGATGCACGGCGGCAACCTTGTTCGGGCGGGCGGGTCGCTCGGTTGCCCTCATCGAAAGCCACCCCGACATCAAGGCCTACAAGAAGCTCTGCACCACCCTCATCCAGCCGTGCGCGACGCCGACCATCCATCGCCTCGGCCTCGACATCCGTATCGAGGCGGCAGGCGGCCTGCGCACCCATTCCGCGCTCCACACCCGTTGGGGCTGGGCGGTCCCCCCGGTCGACGACGACGTGTTCGGGTACGACATCCGGCGCGAGAAGCTCGACCCCATGATGCGGGTGCTCGCGGCCGAGACCCCCGGTGTGGACCTGCTCATGGGACAGCGTGCCCGCAAGGTCCTCACCACCGACGGCCGCATCACCGGCGTTGCCACCGAAGGCGAGGAGGGGTCCACCCGCGAAATCAGAGCCCGGCTCGTGGTGGGCGCCGACGGCCGCTCCTCGCCGGTCGCCAAAATGGCCGGCGTCGGGGCCAGGACCGTGAAGAAGCACGGCAGATTCGGCTACATGGCTTTTTTCCGCAACCTCGAACTTCCCTACCCGAAGCGTGCGCTCCTCTGGCTGCTCGAGCCGGATGTCGCCTTCACGCTCCCGCACGACGACGGCTTCCAGCTTGCCGCCCTCATGGCCACCAAGGACAAGCTTCCGGCGTTCAAGGCGAACCTGGAGGACAGCTTCTACACGTTCTTCGAGGCGGTGCCCGACTTCCCGAAGCTTGACCCGGCCAACCAGGCCTCCCCGATCATCGGGCTCATGGATCATCCCAACCTCTGGAGGTCGAAGCCGCCGCCTGGCATGGCCTTCATCGGGGATGCAGCGGTCTCCGCAGACCCACTCTGGGGCGTCGGATGCGGGTGGGCGATGCAGGGCGGGGAGTGGCTCGTTGAATCCACGAAGGCTGCCTTCGGCAGCGACGCCGAGTTGGACGATGCAGTCGGCAACTATCGGAAGGTGCTCCGGTCACGGCTCGGTGGCCACTTCTTCCTCATCTCCGACTACTCCACGGGCCGGGGCTTCAACCCGATCGAGAAGCTCATGTTCTCCGCCGCCACCAGAGACACCGAGTTCGCCCGCCACACCTTCAAATTCGGCGCGAGGACCATCCCCGTCCACGAGTTCCTCGCCCCCTCGAAGGTGGCGAAGGCGATTCGGATCAACCTCAGGCACCGCAAGGAGCCTTCGCTCGTGCCCGCCGGGAAGTGAACTGAGCCGGGGGCTTGCTAGCGGCTGGGCGCAGTGCCGCAGTGGACATTCTTTGAGTACAGAACGACGCTCTACGTCACTTTATGCTCAAAGTCCATAAGCCTGTGCCGGCCACCCACGAGGTATGAAATGACGTGTGCCCCTACTGGTGGAGGTTAGGTTAGTCGCCTATCGCGCGTATCTGCGCGATCGCGGACTATCCTCGTGGCCACGGGGTCCTCTGGGCGCGCGCGACAACACGCGTCCATGTCAAGCAAGGCTACGGTAGGCGCCGCCAGTAGATGACGATGGCCTCGCCGTCGATGGCGTCGGGGATGGAGCCGATGACCTGGAAGCCCAGCCGCTCGTACAACCTCCGTGCCGGGTTGGAGGCGAACACAGCATTGAACTGCAGGGCGTCGAAGCCGAGTGCCTCGGCCTGCTTCATGGAGTGCCGGACCAGCCGCTCACCAATGCCATGGCCCCGTAACTCCCGTACGACGAAGTAGCCCGCGTTGGCGATGTGCGCCCCTCGCCCGACGAAGTTGGGCTTCAGGTGGTACGACCCGGCGAGCCGGCCGCCGAGCGTCGCCACGCCCACGAAGCTCTTGTGGTCGAGCCAGAAGTCGCTGAAGTCGTCGTAGGTGAGGGCCAGGTCCGGATCGTGCGGGAACCCCTCTCCCGCCGCCACGATCTCGGCGAACGCCCGGTAGAGGTCGCCATACTCATCGGGGCGGGCGGCGTGGATGTCGCAGGGTTCGTGCTTCATCCCGCAATCCTCCTCGAGGCTGGCTTTCCCGGCCCTACACTTGCAGGATGCGCACTGCGGCGCTCCGGGCCCGTTCGGGCGGCAGGTCCGGCCCGCGCGCCTTCGTCGTCCAGATCCTCGCCGGGGTGTCGTTCCCGGTCGTGGCAACGGGCATCGCCTCGATTCCTCTCTTCAAGTCCCCCGCTTCTGCCACCAACGCCGCCATGCTCTACCTCCTCTCCGTGGTGGCCGCTGCAGTGGTCGGTGGGCTGCCCGGGGGCCTCATCGCATCGTTCCTGTCGTTTCTCGGCCTCAACTTCTTCTTCACACCGCCGCTGCGGACCTTCGCAGTGGCGAAAGGGGAGGACCTCCTTGCCGTGTTCGCCTTCCTCATCGTCTCGGTGCTGGTAGCGACGTTGTTGACCAATGCGCTGGCGGAGCGCACCCGAGCGGAGCAGGGTGAGGATGAGGCCCGCCTGCTGTACCGCATCTCATCGCGCCTGCTCGGCGGGACGCCACTGCCCACCGCCCTCAAGCAGTTTGCGAACGACATGGTCGAGCTGTTCTCCCTGGCAGGGGCCGAGGTGTCGACGCTGGGTCTCGACGGGGCCCTCGACCTCACTGCCTCGGCTGGGGCCGCGCCGGCCTCAGGAGGCCTGGGCACGGTCGTGCCGCTCAGGACCGAGCGGGGCACGTTCGGGCAGGTGACCATCTACCCTCGGCCGGGGGGCCGGTTCGAGGAGCGCCAGCTGGAGCTGGCCGCCGCCTTCGCCGGGCAGCTTGCGCTCGCGGTCGAGGCGGCGACCCTGGCCGAGAAGACGAGGCGCTCGCAGGCCCAGGCCGAGTCGAACAGGGTTCGGGCCGCCCTGTTCTCGTCCGTCACGCACGATCTAAGGACGCCGCTGGCCGCCATCAAGGCCGGCGCGACCAGCCTCCTCGACGCTGACGTCGTGTTCGACGATGCCCAGCGCAGGGACCTGCTGACGACCATCGCCGAAGAGAGCGACCGGCTCAACCGCCTGATCTCCAACCTGCTCAGCCTCTCCCGGCTGCGGGCGGGGGCGCTCGTGCAGGAGAAGACCGCCGCCCCGGTCGAGGATGTCATCGAGGCGGCGGTTGCCCGGCTGCGCAAGCGGGGGGGCACGATCGTCGTCGACGACAACGCCGATCTGCCGCTGGTACCGATGGACCTGCTGCAGATCGACCAGGTCGTGTCGAACCTGCTGGAGAACGCCCTCAGGTTCACCGCCGACGGGGTGCCCGTCGAGATCTCGGCCAAGGCCACGGACGGTTCGGTCGAGGTGGCGGTCGCCGACCACGGCCCCGGCATCCGTCCGGAGGATCGCGAGCGGGTGTTCCAGGAGTTCTTCCGCGGTGACGCCGCAGGCGACGGGGGCGGCGTGGGCCTCGGCCTGGCTATTGCCCGGGCTATCGTGGAGGCTCACGACGGCACGATGTGGGTGGCCGAGACCCCCGGCGGCGGTGCGACCGTCGGGTTCCGGCTGCCGGTTGGTCCGAACGGGGAAGCGGGGATGGCTTGAGGGTGCTTGTTGTCGAGGACGATCGCCAGATCGTGCGCACGCTCCGCACGAGCCTGCAGGCCCGCGGCTACGAGGTGCTGGCCGCCAACGACGGCACCACGGCGCTCGGCGTCCTGCGCTCCGACGGCGTCGACCTCGTCATCCTGGACCTCGGCCTGCCCGACCTCGACGGCCTCGAGGTGCTCACCCGGCTGCGGACGTTCGCCGCGCAACCCGTGATCGTGCTGACCGTCCGGGACTCGCAGTCGGACAAGGTCGCCGCCCTCGACCGCGGCGCCGACGACTACGTCATCAAGCCATTCGACATGGAGGAACTGCTCGCCCGGATGCGGGCCACGCTGCGTCGGTTTGCCCCGGACGACGCCCGCCCCAAGCTGCGCCGATTCGGCCACGTCGAGATCGACCTCGAGAAGAAACTGGTCACCCGCAACGGCGTCAAGGTCCACCTCACCCCCACCGAGTACCAGCTTCTCGTCGCCTTCGTCACCCATCCGGGCAAGCTGCTGACGCAGCGGTGGCTCCTCAGTAGGATCTGGGGGCCGGACTACCAGGAGGAGACCAACGTCCGCGTCCACGTCGGCCATCTCCGCCGCAAGCTGGAGGAGGATCCCTCCAACCCCCGCCTGATCCTGACCGAGCCGGGCCTGGGCTACCGCTGGGCCGAGGACGCCTGACGCCGGCACCGCCTGACTCCCGACTGACTCAAGGGAGGCGGTGCTGCATCCAATCGACGAGATGGCCCATGCGCTGGCGCAACGATCGCCGGAGCGGGGCCTGCGGCAGGGCGTTCGCCATCTGCGTCAGCTCGTCGGTCGGAGCAGCCCCCACGAGCGTGAGCGTGCTCTGCCCGTCCTGCCACGCGACGCCCCGGGGGAAGCCCTCCCACCGGAGGCCGTCCACCCTGCTCAGGCGCACGTTGCGGGCGCTTGCCGGCAGGCCGGACCGGGCCATGCTTCCTGGCTGGGCGAACAGGCTCACGTCCTCGAGGCCGTCGGAGTAGACGAGTTGTACGACCGAGGCGGCCCCTGCCTTGAACGTCGTGCCCGACTCCAGCCGGTAGCCCGCCGGCAGGCTTTCTGGCATGCCAAGGGCCTTCGCCTGGCGGGACAGCTCGCTGCCCGAGAACCACCGCTGCGGCGCCGCCGAAGAGGGGCCGGCCTGGGTGGGGGGATGCACGTCCTCGACGGTCGGGACATACGGCTCCCGGACCTCGGTGAAGGCAATCGATCGTTCCACCATGCCCGCGGCGTCGTAGCTCTCCCGCTTCAGCAGCAGCCCGGTTGTCGCTTCGATCGTCCAGCGCTCCACCAGCCGGTCGTCGGCGATGCGTTCGATGCGCACCACCTTGGCGTCTCGCTGCAACACCCGGACCCCGCCCTCCAGCAGGACGCGGTACTTGCCGAGCAGCTGCTGGAGGTTGCTGTCCGGCTCGACGTCGTTCGCCAGGGCGGTCTGGCCCCGGTTGACCGAACCCTGCCCCACGCGCACGACGGACCGGCTCCGGCCCTCCTGGACGAGCAGCGACCCCGTGGCCGGCCCGGGCGGGTCGGGGGCCTCGATGACGAGGTGGCCGGCGTCGGCGTGGACGACGCGCAGCTCTGCCGACCTCGTGCCCCCCTGTCCGTGGACCTCGACCGACACGGTGCCCGCGTAGCCGCCCGACCGGGAGGCCTTCGCCGTGAGGTCCATCAACGACACCGCTGCCGGGTCGTTGCCGGAACCCCCCGGGACCACGCAGGTTCGGGCGGCGGCCGGGGCGGCAGCGCCGATCAGTGTCACCGCCACCGCGGATGCCGCCAGCGCCGGCCAGAACCGACCCTCCGGCCAGTGCCAGCCGCTCATGGGTACCTGGCCTCGACGACGTAGCTGGTCTGGTCGCCCAGGGGGTTGCTGATCTGCACCAGGTGCTGTCGCACCTCGTCCTGGAACGACACCGGCGCCGCCGGCGGCGGCGCGAGCCACAGCCCGACGCCCACCAGCCCCCCCGCCGCGGCGGCGATCCCGGCCGCCAGGCGTAGCCGCAGGCGGACCCGGATCCACGAGGTCGAGGACGGCCGCGTGCCCGCCGCCACCTCCTCCTGCACCTGTCGCAGCCATCCGGGTCGGGCCTGCACCTCCTGCTGGCTCGCCAGGGCGGACTTGACGTCTCGCAGCGCCGCAAGCTCGCGGGCACAGGCCGGGCAGGTCTCCACGTGGCGGGCCACCGCCTCGGCGCGGCGTCGGGACAGGCCGCCGTCGAGGCAGGAGCTCAGCTCCCTGCCCCGGGGATGCCGCTCAGACAGCTCGGACATGGGCCATGCTCCGGCGGCACGACGCCGCCCCTCCTGTCAGGCCTCGGCGGCCTCGATGTATGGCGCAAGGCGCTTCCGCAGCATCGCCCGGCCGCGATGGATCCGCGAGCGGACCGTCCCCAGCCGCCACCCCATGGTGGAACCGATCTCCTCGTAGCTCATCTGGTAGAGGTCGCACAGGAGCACCGCCACCTTGAACTGGTAGGGCAGGCCACGCAGGGCCTCCTGGACGACCGAGCGCAGCTCGCCGTACAGGGCGGTGTCCTCCGGTGAGGGAGAACCGGACGGCAGTCCGATGTCGCCCCGATCGTCGAGGTCGTCGAGCGGCTCGGTGGGGTGCCGCGCCCGGTGCCGCATCCGGTCGTAGAACAGGTTCGTCGTGATCCTGAGGAGCCATCCCTCCAGCGATCCCGGCCGGTACCGCGCCAGGGCGGTCCTGACCCGCAGGAGGACGTCCTGGGCCAGGTCCTCCGCGTCGGCGGCGCTGCCGGTCAGACGGTAGGCAAGGGAGTACACGAACCTTCCATGCTCGGCCGCGACCTCTTCCCATGTCGGCACCTTCTCCGGGGCCGCCTGGAGCGACCCGGCGTCTCGAGAAAGGTTTGCACGCTGTGAACTCATTGGAAACGCCGGACTGGCGTGAGGGGTTCCCGGATATGCCTGAGAGTGGGCATGGCGTTGCTCACCTTCTCCTTCGACGCCGCCGACGGGCCTTGGGAGCCGAACCCGGGGCCTGACCGTCCGGGCCAGGCGTGAGGAGCCCCTCGTCGGCGGTCGTCCCGGCGGCCTCGCGGGCGGCTTCCGGGGCGACGTCGGAGGGGGAGTCCGAAAGCTCGGGATGGCGCAGGAACATGCGCACCGGGGCGGGTGCGAACTCCACGATGATGGCGTGCAGCGCCCCCGCGATGGGGATCGCCAGGAGCGCCCCGGCGATCCCCATGAGGGTCGACCCGGCGAGCACCGCCACCAGCACGATCAGGGCATTGAGCTGCACGGCGCGCCCGACCGCGAGCGGGTAGAGCACGTGGTTCTTCACCTGCTGGTAGCCGAACATGACGGCCACGACCACGATGCCGGCGACGACCGAGTGGGCGAAGGCGAACAGCCCAGCCGGCACGATCCCGATGAGGCCCCCGATGATCGGCAGGACGTCGACGACCCCCGCCCAGACCGCCAGCGACGAGACGAAAGGGACCCCCATCACCGCCAGGGCGAGCGCCGTCACCAGCCCGTTGAGGAAGCCCAGCGCCACCACGCCGATGGTGTAGCCGCTCACCACGCGGGCCGTGGTCTGGCCGATCGCCTGCATCGAATCCTTCTTGCCGGGGGGCACCCCGGCCATGAAGGCCCCGACCAGGGCCGGCCCTTCGACCAGCATGAAGATGGCCAGGATGATGACGATCGCCACCCGGAACGCGGTTGTGGCCGCGGAGCGGAGCACGCCCACGACCTGGATGGGGAGCCGCGAGAGGGACCTGGAGATGGCAGGGACCGCCTTGCGCAGCTGATTCTCGAGATGGAAGCGCTTGGCGAAGGCCCCCACCGGCCCCTTGCCCTCCTGGGCCTGCTTCAGGTACTGGGGCGCCTGCTTGGCGAACTTCACCCCCTGGCTCGTGATCGGAGCCGCCACGGCGGCGCCGAGCCCGACGAAGATCAGGAAGAAGACGGCGACGGCGGCGAGGATCGCCGGGCCCCGCCCCATCCCGATCCGCTGCAGCTGGTTGACCACCGGGTTGAGCACCAGGGCGATGAACGCGGCGAGCACGAGGTCGAAGACCACGTCGTGCAGCCGGTAGAGGAGGCCGAGGCTTGCGACGCTGGCGATGGTGAGCCAGATCGCCGCGAGGATCACGCGGTAGGGAACCCGGCTCCGGCGGGGAGAGGGGGTGGTTTCGCTCGTCATCGATGGTCCCCAGCGCACCCGCGGGGGCACGACGCCCTACCCACGGTCCCTCCCGGCAGTCGGACGCACCCCACCCTACCCGTTCCGTCCTTCCACCCGGCGTCGTGTCCGTCCGCCCCCGTTTTGTCCGGCCTCTGTCCGGCCTATGTCCGG
>JAOPZY010000188.1 GCA_025963875.1 Actinomycetota bacterium | reverse complement strand
AATCTCGAGGCGATCGCCTTCCTTCGTCAGCTGAACTCGGGGATCTACCTGGACCATCCTGACGTGCAGGTCTTCGCCGAGGAGTCGACTGCGTTCCCCGGGGTGTCGAAGCCTGTGGAACTGGGGGGCATCGGCTTCGGGCTCAAGTGGGACATGGGCTGGATGCACGACACGCTGGAGTACTTCTCCAAGGACCCGATCCACCGGCGCTACCAGCACCACCTCCTCACCTTCCGGGCCCTCTACGCCTGGACGGAGAACTTCGTGCTCCCGCTGTCCCACGACGAGGTGACACACGGGAAGGGGTCGCTCATCGGCAAGATGCCGGGTGACGACTGGCAGAAGTTCGCCAACCTCCGGGCCCTCTTCGGCTACATGTACGCCCAGTCGGGCAAGAAGCTGCTCTTCATGGGCAGCGAGTTCGGCCAGTGGAACGAGTGGTACCACGAGACCAGCCTCGACTGGAACCTCCTCGACTTCCCGGACCATGTCGGGCTCCAGCACTGGGTGCAGGACCTGAACGCAGCGCTGAAGGCCGAGCCGGCCCTGCACGAGCTGGACAACGACCCTGCGGGCTTCGAGTGGATCGATGCCAACGACTCCCAGTCGAGTGTGGTCGCCCTCATGCGAAAGTCGAGCGGGGGAGATCCGGTGCTGATCGTGTGCAACTTCACGCCGGTGACCCGGACGAACTACCGGGTGGGCGTGCCGTCGGGGGGCTACTGGCGGGAGCTGCTCAACAGCGACGCCGGCATCTACGGCGGGTCCAACCAGGGCAACGAGGGCGGGGTCAACGCCGAGGCGCTGCAGATGCACGGCCGTCCCTACTCCCTGAACCTCACCCTGCCGGGCCTCTCGGCCCTGTTCTTCAAGGCGCCCCCCGGGGCCTGACGCTCCCGGCCTGGGTCGGCCCAGAAGTCCGCAACGTTAGCCGTGTCAGACGCGGAGAACGTTGCGGACTTCCACAATCCAACCGAGGACGTCAGCCCCGGCGGTAGCGGGCCACGGCCAGCGGGGCGAACGCCACCACCATCGCAGCCGCCCAGAGCAGGGAGCGGACGACGAAGTAGCCCGCTGGGTGGCCGAGCGTCGCCACCGCGGCCTGTCCCTGCGTCAGCGCCCGCACGGAGTTCACCATCATGGTGACCGGCTGGTTGGCGGCGAAGGACTGCAGCCACCCGGGCATGCTCGACACCGGGACGTAGGCGCTGGAGATGAAGGTGAAGGGGAAGACCATGAAGCCGATGCCCTGGGCCGCCTGCGGGGTCCCGGAGATCATGCCGAGGGCGATGAACAGCCAGTCGAAGGCGAACCCGAAGGCGACGCACAGTGCGAAGGCGCCGAGCGCCGCCGGCACGGAGCCGTGGAGGCGGAACCCGACGGCGAAGCCGATGGCGGACGTGATGATCAGGCTCCACACGAGCATCGCCATGTCGGCGACGACCCGGCCCGTCAGCACCGAGCTGCGGGGGATCGGCAGGGACCGGAGGCGGTCGATGAAGCCAGCCTGGAGATCCTCCGCGACCGCCGAGGCGGACCCCATGCCCCCGAAGAGGACCGACGAGGTGACGAAGCCCGGCACGAGGAAGTTCACGTAGCTTAAGGCCCCGGAGCTGATGGCCCCGCCGAACACGTAGCGGAAGATGAGCAGGAACATGGCACCCTGCAGGGTGCCGACGACGATGAGCTGCGGCGTGCGGAGGAACTTGAGAGCCCCCCGCTTGGCGATGACGAAGGTGCTGGAGGTCAGGTTCGCACGGTGCGCGGCGGGTGCTGCCGGCAGTGCGGGTGCGGCGATGGCCATGGTGGTCTCCTTCGGCTGAGGGTGATACGGGTTGCCAGGGGTCGGATCAGGCGACGGGTGCGGGCTCGCGGCCGCGTCGCTTTGCGGCGCCGGCAGGCTGCTCCAGGGACTGCCCCGTCAGGGCGAGGAAGACCTCGTCGAGCTTCGGGTGCCGCACCGCGATGTCCTCGAGGGCCGGCCCGACCGCCGCCAGCGACGGGAGGTCGCCGATGAGCTGCGCCGTGCCGGCCGGCACGGTCATGCTCACCCGCCGGGTCGCCTCGTCGATCTGGGGCTCCCCGTCGCCGAGCTCGGCAAGGGCCGAGGCAACCCGCGGGATGTCCTCGGGCTCCCGGACGTGGACCTCGACCACGCTGTGGCCGGCTCGCTGCTTGAGCTCCGTCGGGGTCCCCGCGGCGATCGCCCTGCCGTGATCGATGATCACGATCTGGCTCGCGAGGTGGTCGGCCTCGTCGAGGTACTGGGTGGTGAGCACGACGTCGGTGCCGTGATCCACCAGCTCCCGGATGGCGTCCCACAGCTCGATGCGCGCCCGGGGATCGAGACCGGTGGTCGGCTCGTCCAGCAGAAGGATCCGTGGCTCGCCGACGAGGCTCGCCCCCAGGTCCAGCTTGCGCCGCATGCCGCCGGAGTAGGTCCGGACGAGGCGGTCGGCGGCCTCGGACAGCCCGAACTGGGCAAGCACGCGCACGGCGTTGGCCTTCGCGTCCCGCCGGCTCTGGCCGAACAGCCGGGCGATCATCTCCAGGTTCTCGCGCCCCGTCATCGTCGGCTCGACCGCGGCGTACTGGCCCGCCAGGCCGATGAGGCTCCGGACGACGCCCGGCTCCCTCCGGACATCGTGGCCGGCCACCCTGAGCTCCCCGCCGTCGGGCTGCACCAGGGTTGCCACCGCCCGGATGAACGTCGTCTTGCCGGCGCCGTTGGGACCGAGGACGGCAAGGACCTGCCCCGCCTCGGCGACGAGGTCGAGCCCGTCCAGGGCCAGCGTCTTGCCGAACCGCTTCGTGAGGCCCAGTGCCTCGATACTTGGTGTCATGGTCGGCTCCCCTCTTCGGGTCGGTAGCGCAGCAGGACATTGCCCGAGCTGAAGGTCGTCGTCCTGGTGAGCTTCAGGTGGAGGCGATCCTTCAGGCCGGCGAACAGCGAGTTGCCGGCGCCGAGGAGAACGGGCATGACCATCACGCGAAGCTCGTCGACGAGGCACCGCTCCAGCAGGCTCACCGTCAGGTTCGAACTGCCGAAGATCGCGAGACTCTTTCCGGGCTGGGCCTTCAGTTCCGAGACCGCTGCGGCGACATCCCGGCTGACGAGCGTGGTGTTCTCCCACTCGGCTGACGGGAGCGTCGTCGAGAAGACGATCTTCGGCACGCTGTTCATGAATCGGGCAACCAGAGGATCGCCTTCCTGCGCCGCCGGGGAGGGCCAGTAGCTCGCCATGCCCTCGTAGGTGGCGCGGCCGAACAGCAGCGTGTCGATGTCGTTGAGCTGGCTGAGGGCGAACTCGTTGAACTCGTCGTCGACGTTCGGCCAGTCGAACTCGTGGTTCGGTCCCTCGTGGTAGCCATCGAGGGTCATCACCATGAAGGAAAGAAGCTTTCTCACTCGGGTCACCTCCTGGGTCGTTCTCTGAGACGGTGTCGGCGCGCTCCCCTCATCGGTGGCCCTGCGCGGGGATCTAGAGCTCCGGCGTTGGCGGAGGAGGCCGTTTGTCGGTGTCGCCCTCGAACCAGTGCTGCCACATCTCGAGGCCCTCCAGGGTGCCGCCCTCGATCTCCTTGACGAGGTTCCGCACGTAGTCCAGCTCGGCCTGCATCAGCGCCTCGACGTATTCGTTCTCGACGCCGAACAGCCTTGGCAAGCCGGCCTTCCGCATGTTGTCCATCGTCAGCTTCGAGAAGTTGAGGCGGTGTTCGAGCTCGTTGATACGTTCGCGGAGCAACGCCGCCGCCTCGCCGGGGGGAAGGGCCGGGAGGAGCGAGAGCGCAGCCTCGAACTGGAGGTACTCCTTGACCGGCGTCGTGATCAACGCCGACAGCCAGTCGATGAACTCCCGGGAACCCGTCTCGGTGACCTCGTAGATGGTGCGCTCGGGCCGGCGGCCCTCACGGACCGTCTCGGTGACCCGGATGAAGCCCCGCTTCTCGAGGCCCTCCACCACGTTGTACAGGGACCCGTAGTTCAGCTTGATGCTCTCGTGCTTGGCACGGTGGCGGAGGGTCTGGGCCACCTCGTACGGATGCATGGGGCGCTCGTACAGGCAGCTCAGCACCGCGAGAGCGAGGGGATTGGAGCGGTTGTTCGGTGGCATGGCACATAGAATACTCGGACTGGAGTAATTGTCAATAGGATATTCCTGACGGAGTACTAGGGGTCGTTGGGGGCGGCCGGACCCCCAGGGCGATTAACCTACGCCCGTGTCGAGCGAGCCAGCCAAGCGGCCCCCCGCTGCCCGCAGCGCTCCGCGGGTGTGGCCGGGCAGGCCCGCGCCGCTCGGCGCCACCTGGGACGGCGAGGGGGTCAACTTCGCCCTGTTCTCCCGCGACGCCACCGGCGTCGACCTCTGCCTCTTCGACGATGCAAGCGACGGCACCGAGGCCTACTGGGTGCGGATGACGGAGCGGACGGACTTCGTCTGGCACGCCTTCCTGCCCGATGTCCGGCCGGGCCAGCTCTACGGCTACCGGGTCCACGGCCCGTACGCGCCGTCGGAGGGCCATCGCTTCAACCCCAACAAGCTCCTCATCGACCCCTACGCCCTGGAGATCACCGGGCCGGTGCACCTGCACCCCGAGAACTTCGGCTACGTCCTCGGCGACCCCCAGAAGGACCTTTCGTTCAGCACCGCCGACAGCGCCGCCCATACCCCGAAGTGCGCGGTGGCCGACCCCGCCTTCTCCTGGGGCGACGACCGCCGGCCCCGGCCGCGCTGGAACCGCACCGTCATCTACGAGTGCCACGTGAAGGGCATGACCGCCCGGCATCCCGCAGTGCCGCCCGAGCACCGCGGCACGTACCTGGGGCTGGCGTCCGAGCCGGTGATCGACCACCTGCTGGAGCTCGGCGTCACCGCCGTCGAGCTCATGCCGGTGCAGCAGGCGGCCAGCGGCGCCCACCTCGCCAGCACCGGGCTGACCGAGTACTGGGGCTACAACACCATCGCCTTCTTCGCCCCGGACATCGGCTTCGCGGCCGTCCCCGGGCGGCAGGTCCACGAGTTCAAGACGATGGTGAAGGCCCTGCACCGAGCCGGGCTCGAGGTGATCCTCGACGTGGTCTACAACCACACCGGCGAAGGCAGCGAGCTCGGTCCGACCCTGTCGCTCCGGGGCATCGACAACGTCTCCTATTACTGGCTGAATCCCGCCGACCCGCGCCACTGCCTCGACTTCACCGGAACCGGCAACACCGTCAAGGCTTCGGAGCCGAGGGTCAACCAGATGATCATGGACAGCCTGCGGTACTGGGTCGAGGTCATGCACGTCGACGGCTTCCGCTTCGACCTGGCCCCGGCCCTCGGCCGCACCGAGCACGGGCTCGATATGCGGGGGCCGTTCTTCCAGGCCGTCGGGCAGGACCCCGTGCTGTCCACCGTGAAGCTCATCGCCGAGCCGTGGGACATCGGCCCGTACGGCTACCAGCTCGGGGGCTTCCCGACAGGGTGGGCGGAGTGGAACGGCAAGTACCGCGACTGCGTCCGGCGGTTCTGGCGGGGCGACCCGGGCCAGGTGCCGGAGCTGGCCTCACGGCTGGCCGGCTCGAGCGACATCTTCGCGGCAAGCGGGCGCGGCACCTATGCCAGCGTCAACTTCGTCACCTCCCACGACGGCTTCACGCTGGCCGACCTCGTCAGCTACGACCACAAGCACAACGAGGCCAACTGCGAGGAGAACCGGGACGGCGCCGAGGAGAACTACAGCCGCAACTGGGGGGCCGAGGGGCCGACCGAGTCGGCGTGGACCAACCGCATGCGCGACCGGATGAAGCGCAACCTGCTGGCCACGCTGATGGTGTCGCAGGGGGTGCCGATGCTGCTGGCCGGCGACGAGATCGGCAGGACCCAGGGCGGCAACAACAACGCCTACTGCCAGGACAACGAGACGAGCTGGGTCAACTGGGACCTGTCCCCCGAGGATCGCCAGCTGTACCACTTCACGGCGCAGGCCATCGAGCGCTTCCGTGCCAACCCGGTGCTCAGGCGGCGCCGGTTCTTCACGGGGTCCACCCGTCCGCGTGCCCGCACCAAGGACCTCTCCTGGATCCGGCCGGACGGCCAGGAGATGACGCTGGCCGACTGGGCCGACGAGCGCAACCAGGTGCTCGGTATGCTGCTCCGGGGGGAGGGCGCCGACGACGTCGACGAGCGGGGACGCCCGGTCTTCGGGGAGACCGTGCTCCTCCTGCTCAACGGGGGCCCGAGGACCCGCTACTTCGTCCTGCCGAAGATGAAGGGCCAGGGCATATGGCAGGAGCTGCTCAATACCGCCCACCCGGGCCAGACCCGCCTGGTGAAGACCCCGGCCATCAACCTCCTCAGCTTTTCTCTGTTCCTCCTGCGCTTCGCCGAGCAGCCGTAGCGCCCGGCCGGGCCGAGGGGGAGGAGGTTGGTCGCCATTCGCGCGTATGCGCGCGATCTGCTCCTATCCTTCCGGCTTGCGCTCCATCCGGGTATAGACGGAAGGACCGAGTGCAGGAGGCTAGGACAAACGTCCGGTCCACTAGGCGAAAGATCCCAGCCGGCGGGGCACCTCGTCCCAGGGAGGCAATCCGCCTGACCTGACCGGCTTGGTCCAGCAGGCGAGCAGTGGTCTAAACTCGGGTTCCCTGGAAAACAAGCGATGAGCAAGAAGGAGACCGGCCCTCCCGTGGACCACACCCATGCCTAGAGCGCTCCAGAGCTTCACCGTGCGCGCACAGCTGCCCGAGTCTCTCTCCGGACTGCGCGAGATCGCCATGAACCTCCGCTGGTCCTGGGATTCGCGCTCCCAGGACCTGTTCCGCTGGGCGGACCCCGAGGTCTGGGAGGCGGCGGGCGGCGACCCGATGCGCCTGCTCGGCATGATCGGCAAGGAGCGCCTCGAGTCCCTGGCGCGGGACCGCAGCTTCCTCGCGTTCCTCCACGAGGTGCACGACGACCTGCGCAACCACCTGGCACGGCCGCGATGGTTCGCGGAGCGGTCCGACCTGGCGCTCAAGTCGGTCGCCTACTTCTCGCCGGAGTTCGGCATCGACGCCGCGCTCCCCCAGTACTCGGGGGGCCTTGGCGTGCTCGCCGGCGACCACGTCAAGGCGGCGGGGAGCCTGGGCCTGCCGCTGGTCGGCGTGGGGCTGTTCTACAAGCACGGCTACTTCCGCCAGGAGCTGAACGTCGAGGGCTGGCAGGTGGAGCACTATCCTTCGCTCGACCCCGCCGAAATGGCGCTTGAGCCGGTGGGCCGCGTGACCGTCGACCTTGCGGGCACGCCGATCATCGCCCAGATCCTCAAGGCCCAGGTGGGCAGGATCCCGCTGTTCCTCCTCGACACCAACGTCGAGGAGAACTCCGAGGAGTCCCGGGCGATCACCGACAACCTCTACGGCGGGGGAGAGGAGCACCGGCTGCGCCAGGAGATCCTCCTCGGGATCGGCGGGGTCAGGGCGCTCGAGGCCGTGGGCCGGACACCCCAGGTCTTCCACATCAACGAAGGCCACGCCGGGTTCCTCGCCCTGGAGCGGCTGCGGGTGCTCATCCGCCGCGACGGCCTGACGTTCCCCGAGGCGATCGAGGCGGTCCGGGCCGGTGCGGTCTTCACCACCCACACGCCGGTCTCGGCCGGCATCGACCGTTTCCCGAGAGCGCTGATCGAGCGGTACTTCTCCGCGTGGGCCGAGGAAGTCGGCGTGGCGTTCTCCGACTTCATGGAGCTCGGCCTGGAGCCAGGAGGGTCGGGCGATCTGTTCAACATGGCGGTGCTCTCGTTCCGGCTCTCGGGGTACTGCAACGCCGTGGCCCGCCTGCACGGGCAGACGTCCAAGCACCTGTTCCAGCACCTGTGGCCGGACATCTCCTTCGACGAGATCCCGATCCACTCCGTCACCAACGGCATCCACGCCGCGACCTGGGTCTCGAGCGAGATGACCACCACCCTCGACCGCTACGTCCTGCCCGAATGGTGGGACGCCGGACCGGACCGGTGGGCCCGCCTCGACGACGCGTCGGACGAGGACATCTGGCGGGTGCGGGAGCAGTGCCGGGAACGGCTGGTCGGCTTCGTGCGCAAGCGTCTCAAGGTTTCACGGATGCTGCAGGGCATCAGCGAGGGCGACCTCGCCTGGTGCGACGACATCTTCGACCCCGGGGTGCTCACCATCGGCTTCGCCCGGCGGTTCGCCGCCTACAAGCGCCCCACCCTCCTGCTCTCCCAGCCCGAGCGGCTGAAGGCCCTGCTCAACGATCCGGAGCGCCCGGTCCAGATCCTCTTCGCCGGCAAGGCCCACCCCGCCGACGAGCCCGGCAAGGCGATGATCCGGGAGATCTTCAACTTCTCGCAGGATCCCCAGGTCCGGCGGCGGATGGCCTTTCTCGAGAACTACGACATCTCGATGGCCAAGCTCCTGTGCCAGGGCGTCGACCTGTGGCTCAACACACCCCGCCGGCCCCTGGAGGCCTCGGGCACCAGCGGCGAGAAGGCTGCCCTCAACGGGGTGCTGAACTGCTCGATCCTCGACGGATGGTGGGACGAGATGTACGACGGCGAGAACGGCTGGGCCATCTTGTCGGTGGAAGGTTACGAAGATCTCGGCCGGCGGGACCGGGTCGAGGCCGCCAACCTCTTCGACGTGCTGGAGCGCCGCATCGTGCCCCTCTTCTACGACCGCAAGGCCCGCTCGGTTCCCAGGGGGTGGGTGCGCAAGATCCGGTCCTCGCTCAAGACCCTCGGCCCCAAGGTGAGCGCCACCCGCATGCTCCGGGAGTATGTCGAGTGGGCCTACGACCCCGCGGCAGCCCGGGCGGAGGCGCTGGCCGCCAACGGGTACCAGCGGGCGAAGGCGCTGGCGGCGTGGAAGGCGAACGTGCAGAAGCAGTGGAGCGACGTCGCGATCGAGGCCGCCGGCGAGGACGACCTCGTTCCGGAACTGGGCAAGTCCCAGAACGTGCTGGCGCAGGTGCGGCTCGGAGCGCTCACGCCCGACGACGTGGCCGTGCAGCTCGTGCACGGGCCCCTCGACCAGGGCGAGTTCCTGATGGGCGAGCTGATCGAGCCGATGGAGGTTGCCGGCAAGGGCGCCGACGGCACCACGTGGTGCTACAACGGCTCGTTCTCCATCGAACGGCCGGGGAGGTACGGCTTCGCCCTGCGGGTCGTCCCCTCCCACCCGGATCTGCTGACCTTCGCAGAGGTGGGCCGAGTCGCCTGGGCGACGGCAGGCCGTGCCCGGCGCATCTGCGACTGAGGCCTTAGCCGGCCCCCGCCATGCCGATCATCGGCTTGTTCAGGCGGATGGAGCCGGTGGAGCCGAGGAATGCAGCGTCCCCGTAGTTGAAGATCCCTCCGTCGCGCGCCACGAGCCAGTAGCCGCCGCCCGAGGCCGTGGGTGACATGCCCACGATGGGCTGGTTGAGGTGGATGGACCCGGTGGAGCCCAGGAAGGGCGCGGTGCCGAAGTTGAAGATGCCCCCGTCGGAGGCGGTCAGCCAGTAGCCGGCGCCGGACGTCGCCATCGCCACGATCGGCTGGTTCAGGTGGATGGAGCCCGTGGAGCCCAGGAAGGGCGCGTTGCCGAAGTTGAAGATGCCGCCGTCGCGCGCCACGAGCCAGTAGCCGCCGCCGTCGGGTGTCCGAGCAATGCCCACGATGGGCTGGTTGAGGTGGATGGACCCGGTGGAGCCCAGGAAGGCCGCGTCGCCGAAGTTGAAGATGCCGCCGTCGGAGGCCACGAGCCAGTAACCGTGCCCGGAGGGCGTCGGGACCATGCCGACGATCGGCTGGTTGAGGTGGATGGAGCCGGTGGAACCGGAGAACCCGGCGTCGCCGAAGTTGAAGATGCCGCCGTCGGAGGCCGCCATCCAGTAGCCCTTCCCCGTCGGCGTGGGCGCCATGGCCACGATGGGCTGGTTGAGGTGGATGGAGCCGGTGGAGCCGTAGAACCCGGCGTCGCAGAAGTTGAAGACGCCGCCGTCGGACGCAGCCATCCAGTAGCCGCCGGGACGCACGCAGGCGTTCTGCACCAACGGGGGGTTGGTCCACGAACCCGTCCGGCGGGCGTCCTTGCGGAACATCGGCCAGCCGAGGGCACCAAACGTCGCCTTGTCGGTGGTGGGCACGTCGTAGCGGGAGATGACTCCCTGGTGCGAGCCGTTCTCGCCGGCGACGATGATGCTGAGCTGGCCCTTCCCGGTCACATCGACGATCAGGGGGGAGTTCTGCATCGACAGGCCGGGCTCGACGCTGAAGAGCTGCTGGCCCGTCTTCCCGTCGAGCGCGTAGGCCCCGTTCGAGGTGGGGACCAGGAGGTCCTGGGCGCCGTCGCCGTTGAAGTCGGCCGTGACGATCTGACCGATGACCGTGCCGTTGCCGACGTTGTGGTGCGCCCAGATCTCGTTGCCGGTCTTGCCGTCCCAGGCGTAGACCGAGCCGCTGCCCCCGTCGGTGTTCCACGCCCCCATGACGACGTCGAGCTGCCCGTCGCCGTTCACGTCGGCCAGGGTCGGCGACGCCATGGCGAACCCGTCGATGGCCCTCGGCCAGCCCGGCTTCGGCGTGCCGTCGATGTTGATGGCCGAGACCATCCTCGACGTGACCGAGCCCCCGTGGTTGGCCCAGTAGTTGCCCGAACCGAAGACGATGTCCGGGCGCCCGTCGCCGTCGATGTCGCCGATGCTCGGGGAGGAGATCACCTGCTCGTCGATGCGGTACTCCCACAGGACGCCGCCGCTGCCGGTGAGCGCCCGGACGATGCCGCCCCTCGGGTGGGTCCCCTGGGGGCCGGGGTTGGAGTCGCCGCCCACGACGAGGTCGGTCTGGCCGTCGCCGTTCACGTCGGCCAGCGCACCCGAGGAGAAGGTGCTGTCGAGCGCCAGGTAGGGCCACCCGGGGTTGGTGACGCCGTTCGCTGTGACGGACAGCACCGTCTGGCCGAGGTCCCCGGCGGTGATGTCGGCCACGTTGTGGCGGTTGATGTCGCCGATGACCGGTGTGGCGGCGAAGGACAGGCTCGGGCCGGCGTTGTCGGAGGCGTTGATGTGCCAGCGGGTGTGGCCGGCCGTGTCGAAGGAGTAGAGGCCCCCCGCCTGGACCGCGGACGCGACGCCACTGCCGATGTAGATCTGGGGGGCACCGGACCCGTCGGTGGGGGCGATCGCCGGGGAGGAGTCGATGGCGTTGGTCGTCTGCTGGGGCCACCCGGGAGCGTCGGTGCCGTCGCTGGCGTTCAGGGTGTAGACCTTGCCGTCGTGTGCCCCGACGACGATCCCGCCGGTCCCGTCGGGAAGGACGACCGGTGCCGGCGAGGACTGGACGACGGCGCCGGGGATCACCCGCTGCCACACAAGGGCAGGCGCGGCCATCGCCGGGGCGGCCAGGTGGACGGACGCTGCGGCCGCGAGGAAAAGGATGAGCGCCACGCGGAGCAGTCGGGTCGAGGGCATCCGGGAGACCCGCATGTCCCCTTTGATACCACGTTGCGTGGCGGACAGTTCGTCTACGTGTTCGGTTCACAGGTAACCTGCCGATAATCTCCCAGAAACACTTTTTATCCCGCGCGCCAGACCCCGGTCGCCGGTACGATCCGAACAAAGCCAGAGGCGCCCCTCAAGGCGCCGGATAGGAGGAAATCGATCAGCGTGGAAGCTCGACGCGCCCGCCTCGTACCGGTCCTCCTGCTGGTGGCGCTGGGCGCTGCCGGCTGCACCTCGAAGGGTGTCGCCACCGCGGGCAAGCCCGGGGGCACGGCCCCCGCGGCGCCGCTGACGCTCCGTCTCGGCTACCAGGCCAACCTCACCCAGGCCGCCGCCCTGATCGGGATCCAGGACAACGTCTTCAACAACAGCCTCGGCCCGGGCGTCACCCTGACGGCAACCGCCTTCAAGGCCGGGCCGGACGAGGCGGCTGCGCTGCAGGCGGGTACCCTCGACGCCGCCTACCTCGGCCCCAACCCCGCCATCGCCGCCTTCGTCGCCACGAAGGGGGCGGTCAAGATCATCTCGGGCGCCAGCTCCGGCGGGGCCTTCCTCATGACCAAGTACGCGATCAAGACCCCGGCCGACCTGCGTGGCCAGAAGGTCGCGGTTGCCGAGGCGGGCAACACACAGGACGTCGCCCTCCGCACGTGGCTCAAGTCCCAGGGCCTCAACCCGAGCCCCGGCGGCGACGTCACCGTCGTCGCCATGCCCAACCCATCGATGCTGCAGGCCCTCCAGCAGGGCAGCATCGCCGGGGCCTGGGTCCCCGAGCCCTGGGCCAGCCAGCTGCAGGTCGAGGGCAACGCCAAGGTCTTCCTCGACGAGGCGACGCTGTGGCCGGGCGGCCGCTACCCCACGGCCGTGCTGGTCGTCCGCAGCGCCTACCTGCAGCAGCACCCCGACGCCGTCGCGAACCTGCTGGTGGGCCAAGTGGCGGCCAACGACCTCGTGAAACAGCCCTCGGCACAGATCGAGAAGGACGCGGCGGCGGCCATCAAAGCCGTCACCGGCGTCACCGTCTCCCAGGCGGTCGCCGACCTCTCGTGGCTCCATCTGACCTTCACCGACGACCCGCTCTCCCCGGCGATCGCGACCGACGCCGCCCACGCCGTCGCCCTCGGCCAGATCCCGTTGCCCCCCACGTCGGACATCTACGACCTGGCGCCGCTCAACACGATCCTCAAGGCGGCGAAGGAGCCGCCGGTGACCGCCGGCTGACACCGTCGTTGCCGCCCTCGGCTGCACCGGCTAGTGTGCGCGTACATTGGGCGGAATCGAACCAGAAGGCCCTCCTGAGCGCCGTCCCGTGGGGGCGGTCGCTCCGCCGCTTCCCGAGCTCCCGCTCGATGCCGGGCCTCCGCCTCCGGCGACGTGGCCCCCCGCCTCGGACAGTGCGGGCTCAGCCGTTGCCCTGCTGCCCCGGGGCGTGGGGGAGGTCGTCGACACCGCCATCGGCCTGTACCGGCGGAACTGGAAGCTGCTCGCCGGCACCGCCGCGGTGGTGGTCGTGCCCGTCCAGCTCCTCAGCTCCTTCCTGAGCCGGGACTACTTCTCGCAGGTCGGCGACACGATCCGCTCCCTGCAGCACGGGCTGACTCCGTCGACCACCGGCACCGGCACCGGCGTCGGTTCGCTCGGCAGCCTGCTCGCGGTGCTCGCCCTGCCCTTGGTTACCGTGGCCCTCGCCGCCGCCGCGGCGGGCTGCTACCTCGGCACCCCCATCACGCCCGGGCAGGCATGGCGGAGGACCATGCGGCGTTCCTGGGCCGTCCTGGGCCTGGGGCTCCTGCGGGTCCTGATCATCGGGGTTGGGTTCTTCATCTTCGTAGTGCCGGGGGTCTTCCTGTACATCCGGCTGCTCGTGGCGCCGGTGGCGCTGGTGGTCGAGGGGGCCGGACCGGTCTCGGCGCTGGGGCGCTCGTGGCGGCTCACCGGGGGCCACTGGTGGCGGATGTGCGGCATCGAGGTGCTCAAGGGTGTCGTCGCCTGGTTCGGCTACGCCCTCATCGAGACCCCCTCGTTCGTCCTCGGCGTCGTGGCCGGGCGGGTGGGGTGGCTGTTCGTTGGCATCGGCGGCAGCCTCCTCCAGGTCTTCGTGTTCCCCTTCCTCGTGGCGGTCACCGTGGTGGCCTACTTCGACCTCCGGATCCGCAAGGAGGCCTTCGATCTGGCGGTGGGTGCCCAGCGCCTGCAGAGCGCCCAGGCCGCATGAGGCGCCGGCTCCTCGTGGCGGCCGCCGTTGCCTGCGCGGCACTGATCGCCGGCCCCGCGACCGGGTGGGGAGCGCCGGCGGCCATCAGCGCCAACGACTTCGTCGCCCGGCTCGACCGCGCCCGGCGCCTTGCGGAGGCGGATGCGGTGCAGCCCGCAGCGCCCAAGATGCAGGCGGTGCGCGAGGCGCTCGGCCTCCCCGTCGACGTCGACCTTCCCGGTGGGCCGGTCCGCGTCCCCCCCGACCGCTTCCTCGACGGCCTCGGCGGGACCAGCGCCGACGACTTCCGCAGCGCCGACGACCACCTTGCGGCGATGGAGGACGCCGCCAGGGCGGCGGTGTCCGCCAGACCTCCCGACGCCGCGCACATGGCGACCGCGCTGCGCGAGGCGCTGCGCGGCATCCGCACGCAGCCGAGCTTCTTCGATCGCATCCGCCACGACATCTGGGTGTTTGCCGTCAGCCTGTGGCAGAGCATCACGAGGGCCGTGGACCGCATCCCGCTCCCCCACGGCCTGCTGGTGTTCGTCACGGCGGGGATCCTCGCGGTGGTGGTCGTCGTCCTGATCCGCCGGATCGGCTACGTGGTCCCCGAGCGCAAGGCCGCCGCCGCGGCTGCCAGGCAGGGCAGGACGGACTGGGACCGCCTGGCCCGGGAGGCGATGGGGCGCGGCGACCTGGCCGGGGCGGTACGGGCGCGGTACGGGGCGCTGCTTGCCGCCCTGGCGGGCCGGGGCATCGTGCCCGACACGCCGAGCCTCACGGCCGGCGAGTGCCGGCGGGCGGTGGCGGGCGGCCTCCCCGACGTCTACCCGGCCGTGGCGAAGGCAACGACCATCTTCGAGTCCGTCATGTACGGGAGGGCGGAGGCCACGACCGGCGCCGTCGACACCCTCGCCGCCGCCGAGCGGTCGGTGAGGGCCGCTTGAAGCGCCCCCGCGTTAGAAGATTCCGTCAAAAAGTCGGCTTGGCGGTCTTTTTGACGGAATCTAGGTTCGAGTCGCCACCAGGGGCGCCCCGGTGAAGCGGCCCTGGGTCCTGCTGGGCGTCCTGGCGGTGCTGATCGTGGCGGGGGCCGTGCTGGCGGGGCCTTCCGGGAGCGCCGACGGCGGCCCCCACGGGACCCTGGCGCTGCGCCGGTACCTGCAGGCCATGGGCGGCACGGTTCGTACCGGCGACACCCCGCCGGATGGCCCGGCGGTCTTTGTCCTCCTCCAGGATCTCCGCGACGCCAACCAGGCCGGCGATCTCGTCTCGTGGGCGCGGGCAGGCGGCACGCTGGTGGTTGCCAATCCCCAGTCCGAGACCGCCGCCGCGGGGGGGGTGGGAACGGTCGGGAGGGTCGGTCACTACGCCTTCGGCCCAACGACCCTGGCACCGGGATGCGTCGCCCCCGAGATCGCCGGCGTGCACACGCTCGCGGTGGATGCGGGGGACTCGGTCCTCGAGTCGGACGCGGGGGGCGTCGGGTGCTTCCCGATCAGTGGCGGGACCTTCGAGGTCACGGCCCCGGTGGGCCGCGGGAAGGTCGTGGTCCTGGGCGGTATCTCGCCCCTGACCAACGCGCTGCTGGGCAAGGCGGACAATGCCGCCTTCGCGCAGGGCGTGTTCGGATCCGGCGGTCCGGTGGTGTTCGGCCCTCCCCTGCCCCCCGGCGGCGCCCCTCCGAAGGGACTGCTGGGCTCCCTGCCGGCAGGTGCCCGCGTCGTGCTGTTCGAGATCGCCCTGGCGGCCGTGATCTTCGCCTTCGTGCGTGGCCGGAGGTTCGGCAAGCCCACCAACGAGGCGATCCCCTCGCCCGTGCCGTCCGGTGAGCTTGTCCACGCCGTGGCCCGCCTGTACCGGTCGGCCCGGGCTCGGGCGTTCGCGGGCGACGTCCTGCGGCGGGGCACCCGGCGGCGCCTGCGGTCCCGGCTCGGCCTCGGCCCCGAGCCTCCGGCGGCTGACAACGGCGCCCTATCCTCCACGGTGGCGCAGCTTTCCGGCGGCAACCCCGATCACGTGCAACGGCTGCTGTACGGGCCCGGACCCACCACGGAGGAGGAGCTGATCGCCCTCGGCCGCGACCTGGAGGAGCTCCGGCGGCGGGTGGAGGGGTCCTGGACCTGACGGAAGGGAGACGCATGGCGGAGCCGAACGAGGTGTTGCGCGCAGTCCGGACCGAGGTGGGCAAGGCCGTCAAGGGCCAGGAACCCGTGGTCTTCGGCATGCTGGCGGCCCTGCTGGTGCGCGGCCACATCATCCTGGAGGGCGTGCCGGGCGTCGCCAAGACGTTGCTCGTCAAGGCGTTGGGCTGCTCGCTGGCGCTCGACTTCCGGCGCATCCAGTTCACCCCGGACCTGATGCCGTCGGACGTCACCGGCAACATGGTCTACGAGTCCGCAACCGGGACCTTCCGTTTCCGCCCCGGGCCGCTGTTCGCCAACCTCGTCCTGGCGGACGAGATCAACCGCACGCCACCCAAGACCCAGGCCGCCCTGCTCGAGGCCATGGAGGAGCGCCAGGTCACCGTCGAAGGCGAGGCCTACCCCCTCCCGTCGCCGTTCCTGGTCGTGGCCACGCAGAACCCGATCGAGTTCGAGGGCACCTATCCCCTGCCGGAGGCGCAGCTCGACCGGTTCCTCCTCAAGCTGCGCGTCGGCTACCCGGGGCACGACCCTGAGATGGAGGTCCTGCGCATGCACCACCAGGGCCGGGACCCCCACGACCTCGCCGCCCTGGGCGTCCGGCCGGTGGCGGGGGCGGCGGCGCTGGACGCAGCCGCACGCGATGTCGTCGGGGTCACCGTCGCCGAGGAGCTCTTCGGCTACATCTGGGCCCTCGCCGACCAGACCCGCCGCAGCCCCTCGCTGGCACTGGGTGTGAGCCCCCGCGGGGCGGCCATGCTGCTCAACGTCGCCAAGGCCTGGGCGTACCTGTCCGGCCGGGCCTTCGTGACGCCCGACGACGTCAAGGCGCTCGTGAAGCCGGCTTGGCGGCACCGGATCGTGCTGCGGCCCGAGTTGGAGATGGAGGGGGCGACCACCGACGCCGTGCTCGACGGCGTCGTCGAGCGCGTTCCCGTGCCGAAGTGAGTCCCAGCCGGCGCCAGGCCGGCGCCGGGCACCCTGGGATGTACGCCACCCTCCGGTTCGTCGCGGTGGTGCTGGCGGCTTCGGTCGTGGCCGCCCTGCTGCCGGGTCCGGCATGGCTCGACCTGCTGGCGGTCAACCTGGCGGCCCTCGTGGCCCTCGCCATCGACGTCCGGATCGCCCCCGGGCCGGCCTCCCTCCAGGCGACCTGGGATGTCCCCGACGTGGTGGCACTCGACCGCCCCGCCAAGGGGACGCTCCGCCTGCACAACCCCACCGGCCTGCGGCTCACGGTGGCGACGCACGAGGCAGCGGCTCCCTCCACGGGCCTGTATCCCGCCCGGCAGGGCACCGTCCTCGACCCGCACGGCTGGGGCGTCCTCGAGGAGGACATCATCCCCAGCAGGCGGGGTCGTTTGACGCTGGGGCCGCTCACGGTCCGCACCGGAGGACCGCTCGGGCTCGGGGGGCGGCAGCGGACCCTGCCGCTCGTCGCCCGCCTCAAGTGCTATCCCGCGCTGCCGGGTCGCAAGCAGGCGGAGCTGCGCCTCCAGCGGGCGAGGATGCTGCAGAGCGGCTACCGGCTGTCGTCCATCCGGGGCGGCGGCGGGGAGTTCGACTCGCTGCGCGAGTACCACCCCGACGACGAGTTCCGCCGGATCAACTGGCGGGCGACGGCGCGCAGCACGAAACCCATCTCCAACACCTACCGTGAGGAGCGCAACCAGCAGGTGCTGCTGCTGGTCGATGCGAGCCGGACCATGGCCGGGACCGTGGCGGGGGTGCCCCGCTTCGAACACACCCTCGACGCCGGCATCGCCCTGGCGGAGCTGGCGGGGCGGATCGGCGACCACGTGGGCATGGCGGCCTTCGGCGCCGACGTGCTCGTCGCCGCCGGGCCGCGCAGCGGCCGCACCCAGGCCAGGCGCATCCTCGACCTGCTGTTCGACCTCCAGCCGTCGCTCGAGGCCCCCAACTACCGGCGCGTGTTCTCCTCCGTGCTCACCCGGTACCGCCGCCGCGCCCTGCTGGTGCTGCTGACCGAGCTGACGGACCAGGCGGCGATGGAAGGGCTCTTCCAGGCGCTGCCCATGCTGATGAGCCGCCACCTCGTGGTCGTGGCCTCGGTGGTCGACCCCGCGATCGAGGCCGAGGCGACCCTCGTCCCGGCAACGAGCGAGGACGCCTACGGCAAGGCGGCGGCCGCGGCGTCGATCGCGGCGAGGTCCGATGCCGCGGCCCGCCTCGTGGCGATGGGGGCCACGGTGGTCGACCGGCTGCCCGAGGACCTGGCGGGAGCGCTGGCCGACCAGTACCTGAGGATCAAGTCGCGGGGGACGTTGTAACCGGCAGAGGGTCCCCTCCGCCCGGTGGGAGCAGCGGGGCCGGCCGCTTGCGGCGTTGCAGGGGGGCGAAGAGGAGCACGACGTAGATCACGGCGACCACGACCCCGAGGGTGATCGACAGCGCATGGTTGATCCCCGAGGGGGTGATGAACCCCTCGATGAGCGCCGCCACCGCGAAGGCGGGCACCACGCCGACCATGACGAAGACGGCGTCGCGGGCCTCGGCCACGAGGGACTGCCCGCGGGTGCGGTCGCCGGGCTCGATGAGGCTCCATCCCATCCGCAGCCCTGCCCCGGCCGCGATGCAGATCGCGGTCAGCTCCAGCAGCCCGTGGGGCAGGATGAGCGGCCAGAAGATACCGGCCTTGCCGGCCGCCTGGTAGGCCCCCGCCAGCGTGCCGAGAAGCAGGCCGTTCTGTGCGACGAAGTAGATGCTGCCGATGCCGAGTGCGAGCCCGGTGAGGAACGAGAGGAGGGCGACCCGGACGTTGTTGAGGAAGATGAACGCCGAGAGGCCTGCCGGGGCGACGCCCAGGTCGGGGCGGTGGCCACCCGCCCGTTGCACGGCGTCACGGGCGAAGGGCGGCAGCAGCCCCGCCTGGGCCTCACGGGAGCCGGCGACCCAGACCTCGACGACGCCCGAGACCAGCACCATGATCGCCGCGGCGACGAGGATGAAGGGCAGCGTGCGGCGGGCAGCCTCGCGGTAGCGGGGGCCGAACAGCTTGATGAACTGGCGCCAGCTGCGGGCCTTGGACCCGTAGAGCGCGGAATGGGCGACGCCCACCACCCGGTTGAGGTAGGCCTCCAACCGGGGGTCCCTGTAGCGGGTCCGGACCTCGGCAAGGTGGGAGGATGTGCGCAGGTACAGGCGGACGAGGTCGTCGATCTCCGGGCCCGTGCGCTTGGCGAGGCCCCGGCTCCCTTTGGCGCAGGCCTGCTCCAGGCGTTCCCATTCGGGCCGATAATGCTGGATGAACGAGTCGACATCCATCGTGGCTCAGAACCCGCCTGCTACCGCGACGAGCCGACCCGTGAGGCGACCATGAGCATCGAAGCGCACTCTATCGTCACCCCCGAGGCGGTGGCGGTCCGGGTGGACATCGCCGAGCTCGGCTCCCGGGTGGGGGCCGCCGTCATCGACGCGCTGATCCTCGGAGCCGTGCTGCTTGCCATCCAGATCCTCGTCGGTGTCGCGGGGATCCTCGGCCTCCTGGGCCTGGCCGGGGGCCTGGGCGCAGCCTTCTACGTCGGCTTCCTCCTGCTGCTGGTCTTCGGGTACCACCCGTTCTTCGAAGAGATCTGGAACGGCCTCACCCCCGGCAAGCGGGCATTCGGGCTGCGGGTCATCCAGACCGACGGCCAGCCGGTGGGCCTCGGGCCGGTGCTGTTGCGCAACTTCTTCCGGCCGATCGACGTCGCGGTCGTGGCCATCGGGCTGTTCCTGATCCTCTTCACGCGCCGCCGGCAGCGGCTGGGAGACCTGGTGGCCGGCACGATCGTGGTGCGGCAACCCAAGATGGCGCAACCCTCCCCCGTGGCGCTCGGGATCCGGCCCGATGCCAACCTGCCGCCACTCGACACGACCCTGCTGACCGAGGAGGAGTACGGGCTCATCCGCTCCTTCCTCGAGCGCCGCTGGCAGCTCGATCCCGGCGCCCGCATGGCGCTGGGCAACCAGCTGGGCAACCTGGCGTGGGCGAAGGTGCCGGGCGCCGCGGCCTACGTCTGGGGGCCGGAGGTGCTGCTGGAGGCGGTGCTGATCACGGTCCAGCGCCGATCACGGGAGGCCGAGGCGGGGCGGTGGTCGGCCCCGGGACTGTCACCCTTCGAAAACCCTTCGATCTAGGGCAGGGCGTTAACTGGGGTAATTTTGCCGCGTATGCGCGCTCTTTTTACCTCACTTCGCACATCAACGGCTGCCGCAGCCGCAACTCCCACCGCAGCAACCGCCGCCGCCCATGCCCATACCCATGGGGCTCATGGGTGCCGGGCCGGACGAGGAGCCGCGGCCGATGCCGGCAATGACCGAGATCAGCCGGCGGGTCTGTTCGCTCTGGCACATCGGGCACGCCACGCTGTCGGCCTTGGCCGAGGAGGTGATGGCCTCGAAGCGACCGTCGCAGGCATGGCAGAGGTACTCGTGGAGTGGCATCTTGTTTCGAGTGTAGCCCGTCCCCGAGGGGACGGCTCAGGGCGAGACGGCGACGGTCAGCGAGTAGGTCAGCACCGGCGCCCCCGCACCAGGGCCCTGCTCGATCACGGTGAACGACGTGGTGCCCGGCCCGGCGGCCTTGAACACCCAGCGGTGGGAGCCGTTGGCCCCCACCGTCCCACTGACCGGCGCCGGCGAGGCCGCCAGCGTTTGGTCGCTCACCACGGTGAGGATGGCGGGGTCGGGCTTGGTCTGGAAGGTCCAGTTGAAGCCCCCATCGGTGGCCTGCGCCAGGCGCAGGGTCATGATCTGGCCCACCTTCAGGCCCTTGGTGGCGCCGCTGGCCTCGGAAACCTGGACCGTTGGCATGACGGCCGGTGTGGCCGTGGCGGTCGGTGTGGGCTTGGGCGTGGTGGTTTTCGTCGGTGTGGGGGTGGGCGTGGAGGTCGGCGTGACCGTGGCCGTGGCCGGCGTCGACGTCCCGGTTGGCACAGCCGTCGTGGGGGCGGGGATGATCACCGGCCCGGGGTTGGACTTGGAGCAGGCCACGAGGACCGCAAGGAGGGCAAGGACCGCCACCCTCCCGCCATTCGCCGCGAAGCGTCGCGCCGTCGCCATCTGAGCCACCGTGACAGTTTCGCAGAGAAGGCCTGAGAAGCAAGGATCGGCTAGGCGGGCGGCGGCTCCCCCGAGAACGTTGCCTTCTTCGCCCTGCTCCGGCGAACGATCCCGACGATGAGCAGGACGAGGCCGATAAGGAAGCACAGGCCCCCGATGGGGATGGCGGCGACCCAGCCCACCCGGGAGCGGACCGCATCGGCCAGCGACCGGACGATCAGCGCCTGGCCATGGGCGCCCCCGATCCTCACCGTGTAGTCCCCGGGCGTCGAGACCCGGAAGGCGGCGGCCGACGCGTAGCGGCGGTTGCCACGGGTGATGTTCTCGTTCGGGTCGGTATCGCCGACCGGTATGCCACCTCCGCCCGGGGCTGTGACGTTCACGTCGGCGGCGTGGATCGGCGTCACGGCATTGGTGACGGTGCCGGTCGGTTCGAACACCTTGTACAGGCCCTTGTTCAGATGCAGGGTGACGGAGCCGGGCGTCGCCAGCGTCGGGGCCTCCTTCACCAGCCTGAGGAGGGGCAGGGTCACCATGACGAACGACAGGATGCCGAGGGCGATGCCCAGGACGATGAGCCCGATGGCGAGGCCCAGGCGGGGGCGGGGTCTGGGAGGGCGCTGCGGCGGGTCGTCCACGGGGTGAAGCTACCAGGCCGTAAGGAGCATGCGATAGGCGTGGATTAACAGGATCGTAACCCTGTCTTAACGTTGGGGAGGGAAGCTACCAGCATGCAGGTGCACGTGGGGTGTGAGTTCCGGTACGAGTCGGCTTTCCCGACGCCCACGGTCTGGCAGGTGCGACCCCGTCCCGATGGCCCCCACCGAGTGCTGACCCAGTCCTGGGAGACCACGCCGAACGTCGAGATCTCCGCCTACCGCGACTCCTTCGGCAACCTCTGCGACCGCATGACGCTGCCGAAGGGCCCGTCCCGCGTCCGCTACGACGCCACCGTCGAGGTCCCTCCGACGTATGACGAGGCCGACAAGGGGGCCGAGCGGATTCCGGTTGAGGACCTTCCCTCCGACGCGCTTCTCTACCTGCTGCCGAGCCGGTTCTGCCTGTCGGAGCTGCTGAGCGACCGGGCCTGGAAGCTGTTCGGCAACGTCGAGCCCGGGTGGCAGCAGGTCCAGGCGATCTGCGACTGGGTGAACAACCACCTCACCTTCGGCTACGGGGCCAGCACCGCCACGACGACGGCCCTCGACGCCTACGAGCGCGGCACCGGCGTCTGCCGGGACTTCGCCCACCTCGCCATCACCTTCTGCCGGGCTCTCAACATCCCGGCCCGGTACGTGTGCGGCTATATCCCCGACATCGCCGTCACCCCGCCGGACGAGCCCATGGACTTCTGCGCCTGGTTCGAGGCCTACCTCGAGGGCCGCTGGTGGACGTTCGACGCCCGGGTCAACGTTCCCAGGATCGGGCGGGTGGTCATCGGCCACGGCCGCGACGCCGTGGACGTGGCGATGGTGACGGCCTACGGGCCCGTGGAGTTCAAGGGCCTGACGGTGTGGGCCGATGAGGTTGTTCTCAGCGGCCAGTAGCCGCTATCCCGTCGTGCCCGCCCGGGTCGACTCCTGGTTCACCGTGTAGCCCCCGAAGGCCAGGCCGGCGGCGCAGAGGATGCCGAGGTAGGCGCCGAAGCCGAGCAGGCTAGTGTGGAGGACCAGCTTCAGGACGAGCAGCGCCAGCACGACGACGCCGCCGAGCATGTGGGCGCGTGGCCACGGGACCGGCAGGTCCGGCAACCTCGCGGACGTGAACTTCGACACGAGGATCTGGGCAACCATGGCCGCCGTCACCAACGCCGCCAGGAAGCCCAGGAAGCCATTTGGCGCGGAGATTCCCGTGTTGCTCACCGTGCCGATAAACGGCAGGCTGACAGAGATCCACGGCAGGAACAACAAGTCGATCACCAGCAAAGCGCCGGTGATGACGACGATGCGATCCCACGACTCAGCTTGCTCAGGTCCATACAACCTCCCATTGTTCTTATCCGGCGCCTTGAGGGGCGCCTCGGTGCGTTCCGCTCCGCCCGATTGCTGCCCTTGGTAAATGATGGCAGCAGAAGGGTCTGCCCGCCAGCCTGCCGCCCCGGCGGCCACGATGCGGCGATGGTCACGGTGCCTCGGTACAGTGGGCACGGACCTCGGCAAGGCGGCGGCGCAGGAAACGGCGCTCGACGGCGTTGGCGGTGAGGCCGAGGGCCCGCTCGTAGGCTGCCGCCGCCTCGTCCAGGCGGCCGAGGCGCCGCAACAGGTCGGCCCGGGCGGCGTGGAAGTGGTGGTACCGCGCAAGGTCGGCCTCCAGGGGGGTGATGAGCGCCAGCCCGGCAGCCGGCCCCTCGGCCATGGCGACCGCCACGGCTCGGTTCAGCTCGACCACGAGGGAGGGGATGGCGCGGGCGAGCTCCTGGTAGAGGGCGGCGATGCGGCGCCAGTCGGTGTCCTCGGCCCTCGGTGCCCGGCCGTGTTCGGCGGCGATCGCCGCCTGGAGGTGGTAGATGCCCCGGTGGCCGGTCCGGGCCGACTGCCCGATCAGGGCCACCCCCTCCTCGATCTCGGCGTGGTCCCACCGGCCCCGGTCCTGGTCCTCGAGCAGCACGAGGTCCCCCGCCTCCGAAAGACGGGCGGCACGGCGTGCGTCGTGCAGCAGCATGAGGGCGAGCAGGCTCATCACCTCGGGCTCCGCCGGCATCAGCCCGGCCAGGACCCGGGTGAGGCGGATGGCCTCGGCGCAGAGATCCCGGCGGACGAGGGCGTCGCCGCTGGTGGCCGCATAGCCCTCGTTGAACACGAGGTAGAGGACCGAGAGGACGGAACGGAGCCGCTCGGGGAGGAGGTGATCGGGCGGGACCCGGTACGGAATGGCGGCGATCTTGATCTTGCGCTTGGCACGGACAAGGCGCTGCGCCATGGTCGTCTCGCCGACGAGGAACGCCCGGGCGATCTCCTCGGTGGTGAGGCCGCCGAGCGTCCACAGCGTCAGGGCGACCCGCGCCTCGGGAGCGAGGGCCGGGTGGCAGCAGGTGAAGATGAGCCGGAGCCGGTCATCCGGGAAGGGGTGTTCTTTCTGGTCGTCGCCCTCGGCCTCCAAGGCGGCGAGCTGGGCGATGGCCTCCCGCTTCTCGGCCAGCCGGCGGTCCCGGCGGAGCCGGTCGATGGCCCGGTTGCGGGCGGTCATCGTGAGCCAGGCGCCGGGATTGGGAGGCAGCCCGTCGCGGGGCCAGCGCTCCAGCGCGACGACGAACGCCTCCTGGACGGCCTCCTCGGCGAGGTCGAAGTCGCCGGTGAGCCGGATGAGCGTCGCGACCGCCCGTCCGCGTTCTTCGCGGAACAGGCGGTCGACGACACCCTGCGCCGGATCGATGCTTACTCGTACTCCATGACGGGACGGACCTCGATGGATCCGCCGTTCGCCCCGGGGATCTTGGCGGCCCACTCGATGGCCTCGTCGAGGTCCTTGCAGTTGAGAATGTAGAAGCCGCCGAGCTGCTCCTTGGTCTCTGCGAACGGCCCGTCGGTGGTCGAGATCTCCCCGTTGTGGACCCGGACGGTCGTGGCGGTGTTCGTGGGCTGCAGGCCCTCGCCCCCCTCCATGACGCCGGCGCTCTGGATGGCCTGGGTGTAGTCCTCGTAGGCCTTCATCATCTTTGCGCCGTCCTCCGGGCTGACGTTGGCGTACTGCGTCATGTCGCCGTAGATCAGCGCAGCGTACTTGGGCATTGCAATGCTCCCTTCATCTCGCCGGCGCCCCTGCGGCGCCTTCACCATAACTACGAACGGGGGCCGTTGGAATCGACAGGCGGCGGGGGTTTCCTTGAAGTCTCGAGCCTTGACAGGCGAAAGGCCAGGAGCCCAGACTTATGGCTAACGCTGTTAGCCACCCTGCAGAGCGAGGAGCCGTCATGGAGAACGCACCCCGGCATTACCGGAAACCCGGATGGTTCACGAAGCACGTCTTCAACCGCCTGGTGGCCCGGCTCACCCGGCTGGGGGTCAGCGTCTGGGGAAGCCGGGTCCTCGAGGTCACGGGCCGCAAGAGCGGCCTCCCCCGGCGGACACCCGTCAACCTGCTGACCGTCGACGGCCGTCAGTACCTCGTTTCGCCACGGGGCGAGGGCGAGTGGGTGCGCAACGTGCGGGCATCGGGTGGGCGCCTCGACCTTCTCCTGGGGCGGCGGCGTGAGCACCGGACCGCCCATGAGGTGGGCGACGGCGACAAGCCGGAGATCCTCCGGGCCTACCTGCGACGCTGGAAGGCCGAGGTCGGGGTGTTCTTCGAGGGGGTCGGCCCCGACTCGAGCCCCGAGGAGATCGCGGCTATCGCACCCCGCCACCCGGTGTTCGAGCTCGACCCCCCTGCGACCGCGTGATCGCGGATCCGGTCGGTCGTTCGGCGCGGGCCGGCGAGATCGTTGCCGCCGCCCGCCTCCTCCTCGAACGGGAAGGCCCCGAGGCCCTCACGATGCGAAGGCTGGGAGAGGAGCTCGGCATCCGGGCCCCCTCCCTCTACAAGCATCTTGCAAGCAAGAAGGCCGTCGAGGTTGCCCTGATCGAGGAGGCCTTCCGCGAAATCGGCGCCGCGTTGCATGCCGCCCTGCAGGGACGGGACAACCCGGTCGACGCCACCCGCACCCTGCTGGCGACCTACCGGCGGTTCAGCCTCGCCCGGCCCAACCTCTACCGCTTGGCGACTGCCGGGCGCCTTCCCCGGGGGGACCTGACCCCCGGGCTGGAGGAGTGGGTGGGAGAGCCGTTCCACCTCGTCACCGGCGAGCCCCACCTGGCCCAGGCCCTCTGGTCGTTCGCCCACGGCATGGTCATCCTGGAGATCGACGGCCGGTACCCAGAGAATTCGGAACTCGACCAGACCTGGGAGACCGGTGCCGCGGCCTTCGCCGGGCTCGTCGGGGCACGCCGCTAGGGGTCCCCGTCGGTCACCGGAGTGGCATCCGGGCCGAGCGGACCGCATCTGCGATATCGATGTCCTCCATGAACGCAGCGCCTCCAGCCTCTGCGATGTCTCTGGCCTCCCGAGACGTCGAGCCGGGCTGCAGCCACAGCGCCCTGGCTCCCAGCTGCAGGGCGAGGCGAGCAAGACCCGCAAGCTCGTCCGCGGGCCGGTACACGTTCAGGATGTCCACCGTCGCAGGCGTGACCGCCGGGTGGCAGACGAGGTAGCCATCTCCCTCCTCCGCCGGCTCGAAGACCGTGGTGTCATCCCCCTCGGGCACCTGCTCGCGCGACGGATACCAGGCATAGGAGGCGGCCGTCTCGCGCAAGCGGTTGAGGGAGTAGACGTCGAAGCCGGCCCGCACGAGGGTGCGCGGGACGTCGGGGCTGGGCCAGTCAACGAGGGCAACCACGCTCGCCTGGGTCAGCACCCGGTATGGGTCGGGCATGGGCCCATGCTAGGACAGAGCGTCGTTCTTTGTGCCTGATGTTGTGAATTGCGCAACGTAGTTCGCAAAGAAGGCGGCACCCCCACGGCAGACCGGCTCCGTCAGGCGGCGAGCATGACCTGCAGAGCTCCCAGGAGATCGGTCGAGAGGAACCGGTAGCCGCTGTCGAGCAGCTTGACCGGTGACAGGCGCTGGGAGGCAAGCAAGGCCTCGTCGGCGAAGCCGCCCAGGGCGGTTCGCAGGACGAACTTGGGGACGGTGAGGGCGGCCGGGCGGCTCAGCGCCTTGGCGAGGAGTGCCGTGAAGCCGGCATTGGTCACCGGGTCCGGTGCGGCGAGGTTGAACGGCCCGGATGCCCGGTCGTGATCGATCAGGTGCAGGATGGCGCCGACCTCATCCTCGAGGTCGATCCAGCTCCACCACTGGGTGCCGGATCCGATCTTGCCGCCGAGCCCCAGCTTGAAGATGGGCAGCATCGCCCCCAGGGCGCCGCCGCTGGAGGCGAGCACGAGGCCGGTGCGGAGCATGGCAACCCGGATCCCCGCTTCGGACGCGGGTGCGGTCGCCGCCTCCCAGGCCTGGCAGACGCCGGCAAGGAACCCGCTCCCGGGAGGCGCGTCCTCGGTCAGGATCTCGTCGCCACGGTCGCCGTAGTAGCCCGAGGCGGAGGCGTTGACGAGGACCGACGGCGGGTTGTCGAGGGCGGCGATGGTCTTCGCCAGCAACGACGTGGAGCGGGTCCGGCTCTCGAGCACCTCGGTGCGGTGGGCCTCGGTCCACCGATGGGGGCCGACGGCCTTGCCTGCCAGGTTGACCACGGCCCCGACGCCCTCGAGGGCCTCGGCATCGATCGTGCCCGCCGCCGGGTCCCAGGGGATGGTGTCCGAGCCCCCCTGGGCACCGGGCCGGACCAAGCGGCGAACCTGCCTCCCTCGCTGCTGCAGGGTGGCGACGAGCGCGGAGCCGATCAGCCCGCTCGCACCACCGACCACGACATCGCCACCCGCCACGAGAACCTCCGAGGTTGGTTGCTGCTCCCGGACGATTCGTATCGTAGCCCTGCTGGGCTTGCCGGCCTTCGGGCCGGCAAGCCTACAAGGCTACTTGCAGGGGGGAAGCAGACCCAGCAGCCGGAGCAGGATGCTGAGCAGGCTCATGTCGCAGGGGCTGGGGCTCGGGCCCGTGCCCTGGCCCATGAGCAACGCAGTCTGCGAGCCGGCGGTGTCGCTGAAGGTCAAGGTGGCGCTGCGGGGACCAGCCGAGGTCGGGTGGAAGGTGACGTTCACCTTGCAGCTCGATCCGCCGGCCACGTTGGCCCCCAAGCACGAGTCGCCCGAGAGCTGGAAGTCACCGGCGTTCGCGCCGCTGACGGCTACAGACCTCACGCTGACCGGCGCCGTGGTGCCGTTGTTGAGCGTGACGGGGATCGCCGGGCCGGAGGTGCCGACCTTCTCGTTGCCGAAGGCGACGTTCGAGGGGCTGACGGTCACCGTGCCCGGTGCCGGGGTGGCGACGATGAGTCGCCCGATGGCGGCCTTGGTGTCCTGCTCGGTGAACCAGATGTTGCCGTCCGGGCCGGACGTGATGCCCGTGGGCTGCACGTTGGGCGAGAACGCGTTCGGCGTCGGGACCGAGAACTCCGTGACCGACCCGCTGGTGGTGATGCGGCCGATGGCGCTGTTGCCCTGGTCGACGAACCACAGGGCACCGTCGGAGCCGGCGGTGATGGCGGTGGGTGCGCCCTGGCCCGGGAGCGGCGCGAACTCGGTCACGACGTGGGTGGGCGTCATTCTGCCGATCCGGCCGTGGTTCTGCTCGGTGAACCAGAGGTTGCCGTCGGGACCGACCGTGATGCCGGCGATCCCGGCGCCCGTGCCGCTCGCCGCCTGGGTGTCGCTGACCTGGACCCCTGCCGTCGTCATCTCGCCGATCTTGCCGCCGTTGACGCCCTGCTCCGTGAACCAGAGGTTGCCGTTGGGACCGGAGGCGATGGAGTCGGGCATGAGGGTCGGGACGGTGATCGGGAACGTGGTGGCGACCGTCCCGGGGGCCGCGTTGGGGTCAATGGTCCCGATGGTGCCGTTGCCGAAGTCGGTGAACCACATGTGGCCGTCGGGGCCGGTCACGATGCTGGTGGGCAGGGCGCTGGCCTTGTTGATGCCGAACTCGTTCTGCGTGCCGGTCGTGGTGGAGCGGCCCACCTGGTTGACGCTGCCCGACAGCTCCGTGAACCAGATCCGGCCGTCCGGGCCCTTGGTGATGGCGACCGGCGAGGCTGCCCCGGTGTTGGTCTTGAACTCGGCCAGGCCCGAGCCGCTCGGGCTGATCTTGGCGATCGTGCTGGCGCCGGCGTCGGTGAACCAGAGGTTGCCGTCGGGGCCGCTCGTGATGCCGAGGGGGTCGCTGGTCGCCGTCTGGGAGATCCCCGCCGGCCGGAACTCGGTGATGGTGCCCGTCGCTGCCGCAGGCGCGGCGCCCGCGGGGACGGCGGCTACGGCGAACAGCGCGGTTTGCGAGGCCACGGTGGCGACCAGAAGCAATTTGGACATCGGCTTGAACGCGAGACGAGACACGAGGCCCAGCTGCATAGAAAACTCCTTTGGCGGAAAGTCGGTGAACGGCTATTGCAGCCGCTGCCCCCCTGGGCGAACCTAACAGCTGATCGGCCGAAAAGGCCTGGACATGAAGCCGAAATCAGTTGTTTAAAAAATCCTAAGCATTCCGCTTGGCCGATCCCCGAACTCTGGGGCTTCTCAGCCCTTCGACCACGCACTCTCTGAAGAGTGCCCGCACGGCTTCGTCGTCCTCCGGGTCCAGGGCGAGCCGTGGCAGCAGCAGGAACGACGCGATGAGCCGGACGAAGATCTCGCCGACCAGGACCCCGTCGACAGCTCGGAGCGCCCGGTCGTCCGCCAGGGCACCGAGGACCCGGCCGATGCCCCGGGTAACCGCCTCCAGCACCGAGCCGTCACCGAGGGCGAGGACCGACAGCATGCCTTGGGGGTCGGCGAGGATCCTCCCCACGAGCGAGTGACCCCGGAGGTACCCGAGGGTGTAGACGAAGGCCTCCTCGAGGTCGGAGGCGTCGTGGCGGCCCCGCTCGGCGAGCATGTGCTCGAGGGCCAGGAGGTAGCGCTCCACCTCCCGGGCGAAGAGGGCGGTGAGGAGCTCGTCCTTCGTCGCGAAGTGCTTGTAGATGCTCTGGCGGGCGCAGCCGGCCGCCCGGGCGACGTCGTCCATCGTCGTCCGGGCGGGGCCATGGAGAGCCACGGCGGTGGCCGCCGCGTCGAGGAGGCGGTCCCCGAGGAGCGGCGTCTGAGCGGGGGCCTGGGCTTGGGTCCCGGCTTTGCTTTGGGCTGCCGTTTGGCGACGAGATGACACGATGCGTTAGTTTGTCCCCTCGCCGGAGCGAGTGCAACCACCGTTGCGATCGTGCGGAGGGAGGCAGGAGTGGGACTGGAAGCGGTTGGGCGTTGGTGTTACCGGCGACGGCGGGCCGTCGTCGGCCTGTGGCTGGTCGCCGTCGTCGGGGTGGGCGTGCTCGGCGCCACACGCGGTGGGGCGCTGAGCAACAACCTGGTGCTGCCCAACACCGAGTCCCAGCGGGCGTTCGACGTGCTGCGGGCCCGCTTCCCCGAGCTGGCCGGCGACACCGCCATCATCGCCTTCCGCTCGTCCGGCGCCGCGACCGACCCCGCCGTGCGGGCGCCGATGGAGCGGCTGTTCGCTGACGTCGGCGGTCTTCCCCACGTCGTCACGGTCGTCAGCCCCTACGGCGGGGGCGGGGCCGGCGTCTCGAGGGACGGGCACATCGCCTATGCCACCATCCAGTTCAACGCCCGGGCCACCGAGGTGCCCAAGTCGGTGATGTTCGCGATCCGGGACAAGGTCGACGCCGTCCACCTGCCCGGCGTGCAGGTTGCGCTCGGGGGGGAGTCGGTGCGCTTCGCCGAGACGAAGGGACCCGGGGAGCGGGAGGGAGTCGGGCTGGTGGCCGCCGTGGTGATCCTGCTGATCGCCTTCGGGTCGGCCGTCGCCATGGGGCTCCCGCTCCTCACGGCCGGGTGCGGCGTCGGGGTCTCATTTGCGCTGCTGGCGCTGGTCGCCAACGTCATGGACATCAACAGCTTCTCCTCCCAGGTGGCGTCGATGGTGGGCCTCGGCGTCGGGATCGACTACGCCCTGTTCATCGTCACGCGCTTCAGGGAGGGCCTCGCCCGGGACATGGATGTCGAGGAGGCGGTGGTACGGGCGATGGGGACCGCTGGCAGGTCGGTCGTGCTGGCGGGCGTCACCGTGGTCGTTGCGCTGATGGCGATGCTGCTCACGGGCGTGCCGTTCATCTACGGGTTCGCCGTCGGCCCGTCGATCGCGGTGCTCGTCATGGTCGTGGCGTCGGTCACACTGCTGCCTGCCGTGCTGGGGTTCATCGGCAGGAAGATCGACAGCCTCCGTCTCCCTGGGCTGCGGCGGGGAGCGAGTGGGCGGGAATCGAAGGCGGCGGAGCGCTGGAGCCGGGGCGTGCAGCGCCGGCCGTGGCTGGTCGCCATTACAGCGCTGCTGATACTGGGGGCCCTCGCGACACCGCTGCTGTCGATCCGGCTGGGATGGGCGGGGTCGGGGGCAAACCCCACGGCCACTTCGCCCCGGCGGGCGTACGACCTCCTCGCCCAAGGGTTCGGGCCGGGGTTCAACGAGCCGCTGCTGCTGGTCGCTTCATTGCCCGGTCCCGGCCAGGTCGGCGTCCTCGCGCCGCTGCTTTCTCGGCTGGCGGGCGTACCCGGCGTCGCGATCGTCACCCCTCCCCGGTTGAACGCTGCTGGCGATGTGGCCGCCGTCGCCGTCTTCCCGTCGTTCGCACCCCAGGCGAAGGGCACCGACGAGCTGATCCGGACGCTGCGGGCTTCGGTGATCCCGTCGACGACGAACGGCACGGGGGCCACGGTCTATGTGGCAGGCATCTCCCCCCTCTTCTACGACATGGCGAGGGTCATCAGCGTGCGGCTCCCGTTCATCATCGCCGGGGTCCTGGCGCTGTCGTTCCTGCTCCTCATGGCGGTGTTCCGGTCCGTCCTCGTCCCCCTTAAGGCGGTCGTGATGAACCTGCTCTCAATTGGCGCCGCCTACGGCGTCGTCGTGGCAGTGTTCCAGTGGGGCTGGCTCGGCTCGCTTGCCGGCATCGACCGTGGGGGGCCCATCGAATCCTTCGTCCCCATCATCCTGTTCGCCATCCTATTCGGGCTGTCGATGGACTACGAGGTCTTCCTACTGTCACGAATCCGGGAGGAGTACCAGCGAACGGGCGGCAACAGCAGTGCAGTCGCCGGGGGCCTGGCGTCCACGGCTCGTGTGATCACGGCCGCAGCGGCGATCATGGTCACGCTGTTCCTGTCGTTCGTCCTCGGGGACGAGCGGATCATCAAGATGATCGGCCTGGGCCTTGCGGTCGCCGTCCTCGTCGACGCCACCCTGGTGCGGATGCTGCTCGTGCCGGCCACGATGGAGTTGCTGGGACGGGCGAACTGGTGGCTGCCCCGGTGGCTGGACCGGATGATTCCGACCCTGCGGATCGAGGCCGAGCCGGCCTTCGCAGGGAGCGTGGTTCCTGCTCCTCTTTCCCTTTCGACCACGCCGCGCCCCGACGGGGTTCCGCCAGGACGCCGGGCCGAGCAGCCGCCACCGCGACGGATTCGCCAGCGCGAGTACTGACGCCGCCCCGGGGTCCCCGTTGGCCTCCAACTGACGCAGGCAGTCCTGTCCGCAAGTGCGGAAATCATCCCGCGCATACGACGGATTTCTTCCGAGCCTCATCGAAATCCCGGAGGTACCGGCGTAACGTCCACCAGGTCGTGGCATCACAATTGGCACACATCCTCTTGACATGGCACCACTCTGGTGCCATCATGGCGCCATGGACCTACGACATTACATCGACAACATCCAAACCCAGCTTGCGGTAGCCGCCGAGGCCGGCGGTGAGGAGGCTCGTGCGCTGGCTGAGCGCCTCGTGGCACCACTGGACGCAGCGATCCGTCTCACGCTGCAGGACGTGCTGGCGGCGGCGGCGGAGGAGATCACCTGCGAGCTTGCTCCGGGGTCGGTTGAACTGCGCCTGCGCGGACGTGACCCCGAGTTCGTCGTGACGCCACCGCCCGTCGATCTGTCCGTCGACGACCAACCCGAGGACGCCGGCTCCCGGGAGCCGGCCGGCTCGGTCGAGGGCGATGAGGGAGCAATGTCGCGGATCAACCTCCGCATGCCCGATCAGCTCAAGGCTCGGATCGAACAGGCCGCCGCCGGCGAAGGCCTTTCGGTCAACAGCTGGCTGGTGCGAGCGGCCAGCGCTGCACTGGAACGAACCGACCCCGACCGCAGGCGCAAACAACGTTCACCGCAAGGCACCCAGCGCTACACCGGCTGGGCGCGCTAACCGAGAGAAGGAGACTGGGATGCCTAGTTTCGACACGCCCGAACCCATTTCCGTGACTGTGGAGCTGGGCGTCGGCGACATCTGGATCGTGGCAAGTGACCGCTCGGACACCGTCGTCGAAGTGCGCCCGAGCGACAGCGCAAAGAAGGCCGACGTGGCCGCCGCCCAGCAGACTCGCGTGGAGTACGCCAACGGCAGGCTGCTGATCAAGGCACCAAAGGGGTGGAGGCAGTACACATTTCGTGGTGGCCGCGAGTCGATCGTCGTGCAGATCGACCTGCCTGCGGGCTCACAGCTGCGGGGTGAAGTGGGAGTAGCGGCGTTTCACTGCACCGGTCGACTGGGCGACTGCCGCCTCAGGACTGGCGTCGGCGAGATCCATGTTGACCAGGCTGGGGGCGTGGACCTCAAGACCGGATTCGGCGACATCACCATTGACCGGGCGGCTGGCAACGCCGAGATCACGACGGGTTCCGGCGCCCTCGGGATCGGCGTCATCGACGGCACCGCGGTGGTCAAGAACTCCAACGGAGACACGAGAATCGGCGCGGTCACCGGCGACCTTCGAGTCCACGCCGCCAACGGCAAGATCTTTGTCGACCGGGCAGAGGCCGGAGTGGCTGCGAAGACCGCCAATGGCGACATCCGTCTCGGCGAGGTGGCCCGAGGTGCAGTCCTCGCAGAAACGGCCCTCGGCAAGATTGAGGTCGGAATCCGCGACGGCGTCACGGCCTGGCTGGACCTCAACACCAGCTTCGGAACGGTGCACAGCGACCTCGACGACACCGGCCATCCTGAAGCGGGGCAAGACGCGGTCGAAGTACGCGCCCGCACCGCCATGGGCGACATCACGATCCGGCGTGTCCACGCCGCCCGAACGACCCGGTAAGGAGGGGCCATGATCACCATCACAGCTCCGCCGGCGTTAAAGGTCGCCGGCCTGCGCAAGTCGTTCGGGGAGAAGACCGTCCTCGATGGGATCGACCTCGACATCGCCGAAGGGACGACCTTCTCGCTCCTCGGGCCCAACGGCGCCGGAAAGACCACCACCGTCCAGATCCTGTCGACCCTCCTCGACGCTGACGCCGGCGAAGTTCACATCGCCGGCTTCGATCTGGCCCGCGAACCCGACGCCGTGCGCGCCGCAATCGGTGTCACCGGCCAGTTCTCGGCGGTGGACAACCTGCTCACCGGCGAGGAGAACCTGATGTTGATGGCGGATCTCCACCACCTGGACCGCCCTCTTGGTCGCCGCCGCACCAGCGAGCTGCTCGACCGGTTCGACCTCGTCGATGCGACGCGGCAGATGGTCGCCACCTATTCGGGTGGGATGCGGCGCCGGCTGGACCTCGCCATGACCCTCATCGGCGACCCACGCATCATCTTCCTCGACGAGCCCACCACCGGCCTGGACCCCCGCAGCCGCCTCACGATGTGGCAGATCATCCGGGAGCTCGTCGGCGCCGGGGTCACCGTCTTCCTGACGACGCAGAACCTGGAGGAGGCCGACGAGCTTGCCGACCACATCGCCGTCCTCGACCACGGTCATCTGGTTGCCGAGGGCACACCCGACGAGCTGAAGCGGCTGATCCCCGGTGGTCACGCCCGGCTCTCCTTCCACGACCTCAACGGACTGGATGCCGCCGCCGAGCTCCTCGGTGATGCGTCACGCGACAACGACACGCTCGTCCTGCAGGTCCCGACCGACGGCACCCCTCAGTCGCTCGTGGCCCTGCTCGACCGGCTCGACCAGCACGCCCTCCGCGTCGAGCGCGTCACGGTGCAGAGCGCGGACCTCGATGACGTCTTCCTCGCCCTGACCGGCCATCCCAACACTTCCACATAACTTCTGCGTAAAGGACAACCGATCATGAGCACGCTCGCCTTTACCCTGCGCGACTCCACCACGATGTTGCGCCGCAACGTCCGCCACTCCCTGCGGTACCCGGCGATGACGATCAGCGGCTTGATGGTGCCAATCTTCTTCCTGCTGTTGTTCGTCGGCGTGTTCGGCACCACGTTGCGGGCCGGCCTTACCGGCCCCTCCGCGGTCGGTGGTCACTACATCGACTACCTCGCTCCCGGCATCATCCTGATGACCGCCGGCGCCGGGGCCGCGGCCACGGCGGTGGGCATCTGCACCGACATGAACGAAGGCATCATCGCCCGGTTCCGTACCATGGCCATCACCCGTGCCTCGGTGCTGACCGGCCAGGTCATCGGAAGCTTCATCCGCACGATGATCAGCGGCGTGCTGGTGGTCGGCGTTGCGTTCGCCCTTGGCTTCCGCCCGACTGCCACCCCTGTCGAATGGGTTGCCGCGGCCGGCATGTTTGCCGGAATCACCCTCGCCCTCACCTGGCTGGCCGTGGCCTTTGGGCTGAAGGCCAAGACCCCCGAGGGGGCGAACAGCCTATCGCTCATCATGATCGTGTTGCCGTTTGTCAGCAGCGCATTCGTGCCCACCGGCTCCATGCCGGCCGGTGTGCGCTGGTTCGCCCAGAACCAGCCATTCACCCCAGTCATCAATACGTTGCGCGGCCTGCTCACCGGCACCCCGATCGGTCGCAGCGCTGTCCTTGCCGCCGCCTGGTGCGCCGGCATCGCCGCCCTCGGCTACCTGTGGGCCCGCAGGCGGTACGACCACAACGCGGCCCGCTAATCCCACATTGCCGGTGCCCTAGATGAGGTTCTCTTGGAGTCCTTCGTTCCCGCCTGACGCAACCGATTGAAAACGTTCCGGACGAGTAGGGGCCGGGGCAAACGCCCCCCACGATCCGCCCCGGCCCCTACCCCTCAAGCATGAGAGCCCCCAGCCCGGGGCAAGCAGTCCCAGTCCCTGCAGTGGCGGACGGGAACGTTCATTGCCGCCGACGGGAAACGGCCGAGATGGCCCTGGGAGGAACGCTTGCCCCGGGCGGGGGGCTCTCATG
>JAOPZY010000184.1 GCA_025963875.1 Actinomycetota bacterium | reverse complement strand
CACTAGGCCCTCAACCTAGCGCGTCTACCAGGTTCCGCCACTCCGACTCGAACCTCGTGAAGTATACCGGGGCACCCCGGCCCGCCCGGCTACGAACCCGACGGCGCGGCGCCGAGGCTGAGGCGGGCCACGTCGAAGCCGCCCAGCACGTCCACGTAGAAGCCCTGGACCCGGGTGGCGGCTGCGTAGTGGTTGCGGAAGAAGCCCACCGGCGTGACGGGCAGGTCGGCCAGCACCTTCTGCTCGATCTGCTTCTCGAGGCCCAGGCGGGGCACGAGGTCCCCATCCGAGCGCTCGGCGTCGATGAGGGACTGGACCGCCGGGTCGTTGTAGCCGCTGTGGTTGTCGGGCGAGTTGGCGCTGAACAGCGGGGCCAGGAACCAGTCGGCGAGGGGGTAGTCGGCCACCCAGATCAGCAGGAACATCTGCTGGCTGTTCGTGTTGAGCGCGGACAGGAAGTCGATCGGGGCGTGCGGTCGTGGGACGAGGGTGATGCCGGCGGCGTCCAGCTCCGATTTGAGCTCCTGGGCCACGGCGTCGTTCGTCCCGCTCCGCGGGTAGTCGTAGGCGATCTCGGGCCGGGCGGTGCCCGACACCTGCTGCACCAGCGCCTTGGCCCCCGCGGGGTCGTGAACGCACGAGTCGGCGCACGCCAGCTCCGTGTGTCCTGGCAGGCCCCGCGGGATGAGGCCGTCGGCGGGCACGAGGACGTCTCCGTAGACCTTCTTGCCGATCGCCTGGCGGTCGACGGCCATGCTGACGGCACGGCGCAGGCGGGGGTCCTTGAGCGCCGGATCGGTCAGGTTGAATCCGAGCGAGATCTCGGCGGCCAGCGGCGTGAAGCCGCGGCTCCCGAAGTCGCGCAGCGCCTGCGACATGGCGTCCGGCGCGACATCCCCGATGTCGATGCGCCCCGCCCTGAGGCCGCCGAGGGCCGCCGACGGGGACCCGCCGCTGACGAAGCGGACGGTGGCAACCGCCGGGAGCGGCCCCCAGTAGTGCTTCGAACGCTCCAGGACGAGGTTGCCCGGGAGGGCGGAGCCGGAAGCAAGCGCGTAGGGGCCCGACCCGGTCGGATGGCGAAGGAAGGCTGCGGGGTCGGACTGGAACTTGGCCGCCGGAATGGGCGCCGTCGAGGGATCGGCGAGGACGTAGGGGAACTCGTACCACGGCTGCGTGATGGTGATGACGAGGGTGCGCGGGTCCTCGACCTTGACGCCGGCCAGCTCCGTCGCCTCGCCGGTGCCATGGACCTGGTCGTAGCCGACGACCGGCATCAGGAGGTGGGCGAGGCTCGAGTTCGTGTCCTTGCGGGCGAGGCGGTTGAGCTCGAAGGCGACATCGTTCGCGGTGACCGTCACCCCGTCCTGGAACCGGGCGTCGGGCCTCAGATGGAACCGGAAGCCCGTCCCGCCATTCAGGACTTGCCAGGACGTTGCCAGCCGCGGGAGCAGCGCCCCGGTCTGCGGGTCGAAGCCCACCAGCGGCTCGTAGATCTGGCGGGCGACGAGCAGATCGGAGGGGTTCGCCCGCATGGCAGGGTCGAGGGTGGACGGCTGGCGGACCCCGATCCGGAGCTCGGTGAGCGTCGTCGCCGATTCAACGTTGGGGGTCTTCGAGCCGGTACACGCAACCAGGTCAAGTGCAGCGAAAGCAAGGACGGCCACGACGAGGACGGCCCCGGATCGAGGCCGCCTCACTGCGGCATGACCCCCATGCCCACCATTACTTCGGCGCCAGGCTCGCCAGGGTCGGATCACCGAAGGCGTCCATCCCGAGCCCTTTCCAGCCCTTGAGCCGGGCGAGGCGGAAGCTGCGCTGCCAGAACACCGGAACGATGGGCAGGTCCGCGAGGGCAAGCCGCTCGGCCTGCTGGTACCGAGCGGCCCGGAGGCCGGGATCCGAAACCGACGGGGCAGAGGCCACCAGCGCATCGAACGCAGGATTGGCGTAGCCGGAGGTGTTGTTCCGGCCGCCGCTCCCCACCAGGAGTACCAGGAAGTCGTCCGGTGTCGGGTAGCGCATCGGCCGGGCGAGAGCCGTAGCACCCGGAGGAACCGCCGGCCCCACTGGCAGGGGCATCGCCCTGGCGTCGATGCCGAGGACGGAGGCGATGTCGCCGGCCACGGCCCGGACCCACGCCTCCTCACCCGTTCCCTGGGCGAAGTACAGGGGGAAGACGCCGGCGACCTTCACCCCCGACTGCGCCAGCAACTGCCGTGCCCGGCCCGGGTCGTACGCGCACACCGGGCACGGGGCGGTCGGGCTCGATGCCCCGGCGCCCGGGACGAGGGGCGGGACCAGCCCGTTGGCCGGCAGGAGCGAATTCCCCACGACATAGCGGCCGATCCTCGTCCGGTCGATGGCCAGCGAGAGCGCCTGACGGAAGAGCGGGTTGTCGGTGGGTGGGGTCGTCAGGGGAAGGACAAGCCCGTCCAGCCCTGCGGTGGGCCGGATGAGGGAGCTGGGGCGGTAGAGATGGCGCACCTCGCCGGTGCGGTCCGGCGGGAATGCCGTCCAGTCGAGCTGCCCCGATCTCCAGGCGGCGTAGGCGGCGCCGACATCCCGGTACGGCGAGAGCGCCACCTGGGCCACCTTCGGATGCCCGCCGGCGTGGAGGGCATTGGGCACGAGGACGATCGGCTGGTTGGCCACCAGGGGCCCGCCCAGCTGGAACGGACCGTTGCCGAGCGGAAACGCTTTCCAGGAGGGCAGCCGGGCAGCCATCGCCGAGTCACTCGGCATCGGCGAGAAGGCGGCGTCAGCGCAGCGGACCAGGAACTGGGCGTCGGGGACCGACAGCCGGATCTCAAGGGTGGCGTCGTCCAGGGCCCGCGCACCCGAAAGGGTGGCCGCCTTCCCGCTCTCCACGTCGGCCGCCCCGGCGATCCCGTCCAGCTCGTAGCCAAGCGACCCCGGAGCACGGTAGACCGTGGGGGTGAGGGCTCGGGTGAGCCCGCGGACGAAGCTCTGCGCCGTCACGTACTCGCCGCTGGAGAAGCGGGCCTTGGGGCGGAGGTGGAACGTGAAGACGGTGTTGGCGGCATTGATCTTCCACGACGTGGCGACGTCGGGCACGACGGCGGCGGTCGTGTCGTCGTAGCGAACGAGCCCGTCGAAGAGCTGCCTGGCCACCAGCCGCTCCTGGGGCTGGGAGGCGAGCACCGGATCGAGGGAAGCCGGCGGCGCGGTGCCGACTCTGAAGACGCGGGTTGCGGGCGGCTCCGCCAGGGCGCCGCTCTGGCAGGCGCCGGCGAGAAGAACGAGGGCCAGGCCCGCGACGAGCGTGGGACGCTTCCTGCGGCCAATCAGGCGAACCATTGGTGGGCATCCTAGAGTCCGGTCTCCTGTTGCCGCTCTACCAGCCGGCCCCGAAGCACACGAACGCCGCTGCAGCCGCATAGGCAGCGGGGTCATCACCTACCGCGGCTTGCCCGACCCTGGCGAGGGCGGCGGCCGGGCTGCCGGTGGCCTGGAGCGCCTTGTGGTACCGCAGCATCAGGGGCCGGGTGGCTTCATCGGAGACCGGGACGACGCTCGCCACGAGCGTGCTCGCCTTCTGGGCGAAGAGCGCGGCTGCGAGGCCCATCAGCTCGTCGCCGGGCCGGACGCCCGACACACCCGAGTCACAGGCGGACAGGACGATCTGCCGGGGCGCCCGCCGCATCCGCTCGATGTCGTAGACCATCAGCGGGCCGTCGGCGAGCAGGAGGGAGGAGAAGAGCGGGTTGTCGGCCCGGAAGCGCCCGTGGGCGGCGATGTGGGCCAGCGAAGCGCCGTCGAGGGCGGACAGGACCGACTCCACCGTGGCCGCCCTGGGTGTGAAGCTCTGGGCTCCCCGGTAGCGCCGGCGCAGCGACATAACCTCCGCCGCGGCCCCCGCAAGGCCCGGCCCTGCGACAAGGACCACCCGCGCGGCATCCCTGGCCTGCCGATCCTCTCGATCCCTTGCCTGCGCCCGGTGCCACAACGTCGCCGACGGAGCGACACTCACGGGACGCCCACGGCACGTGGGCAGCAGGCCCCAGGGCAGAGCGTGGAGCGCGCCCGTCGGGACCATCACCAGCGGCCCCTCTCCGAGCTCCGGGCGGAGGGGCCGGAGCAGGAGCGCATCGAGACGGTCCCCTGAGAACGCCGCGGACGCCCCCGCCGCTGCCGCCCGTTCCGGCGAGCCACCGGGCCGGGCAAGCCGGCGCAGGGCAAAGCGCAACGCGTCAAGCTCATCCACGACGGCGGCGAGCGGCCCCAGCGCATGCAGGCGCACTCCCCCGGCCCGGACAACCAGGGCGTACAACTCTCCATCGATCTCGACCAGCTCGACGAGGACGGCATCCCCGAGCGCCGCCCTCAAGACGGCGGCCTTCACGACCGTTGCGTCGTGCGCCGCGCCACCGGCAGCCTGGCGGGTGCGCTGGCGGACGGCCCGCTCCAGCGCCGCCTGGCGCCGAAGGAGCCCCGCCGTCTCCCTGCCTTCGAGGGCCGCCTTCTCCAGCTCCGCCACGACGAGACGGAGTTCGGTGAGGTCGTGGCGGAGCGCTGCGCCGGCCCCCTCCCCCTCCCTGGCGGGCGGCAGCAACAGGGTGGCCGCTCGCCACCGCTCCGCCCAGGCCAGCACCCGCCCGGGATCGCCCGACTCCAGAGCCAGCCGGAGACCGAGCTGGGCCAGCTCGGTGCCGTGCATCGAGGAGTGGACCCTGAGCTCGGTGGCCCCGAGCGCGGCCCGGTGCCCCTCGAGGATGCGCAGGCCCGCCCGCAGCGCCCCGTCGGCGCCGCGTTTGTCCCCCCGCCCTGAGCGCAGGAGCGCTTCGGCGTGCCACGCCTGGATCCGCAGCTGGACGGGGCCCGAGCGGCGCGCCCGGCTCACCTGCTTGAGCTCGGAAGCCGCGATACCAGGGCGCCCGAGCTGCAGGGCAACCTGAGCGGCGATCACGCGAGCCTCCGCCGACGGAACGGCCCAGCCCAGGCTCTCGAGGAGCTGCGCGGTCCGGCGAGCAGCCCGCAAGGTCGCGGGGGTCCGCTCCGAACCCAGCAGGGCTGCCCGGATCCCGGCGAATCTTGCCAGCGCCTGCCAGCTCGGCCGGCGCTGTGCGGCAAAGGCTCGACGCGCCTCGTCCGCGTTGGCGACGGCGGTCGCCGCGTCGCCGTCGAGGAGGGCCGCGTGGGCGAGGCTGAGCTGGGCTTCGGGAAGCTGCAGCCCCCGCTTCGCCCGAGAGAGCTCCTCGACCGCTCGTTCCGCCTCGCGGCGAGCCTCGGCGACGAGGTGGACAGACAGCAGCACCTCACACCGGTCAATGAAGTGGTACGCCCGCGGGATGTGATGGCGGTCGTAGTACTCGTCCGCCACATCGAGCAGCGCAAGGGCGGACGGGACGTCTCCCCGCCGCGCTGCGAGTATGCCGAGGTTCCACCGCACGTCGGCGACCGCAAGATCCTGGCCGAGCTCCAGGAAGAGACGCTCGGCGTGCTCGAAGTCGTCCTCGGCAGCCTTCAAATCCCAGAGCGACCAATGCAGCAGCCCACGGTTGTTGCGGCACCGGCCCTCCAAGAGAACATTGCCCTGCCGCCGAAACTTCGCCAGCACCAGCCGGTAGCCGTCGAGTGCATCCTGGGAGCGACCAAGCAGCTGGAGAACGAGGGCGCGGTTCATCTGCAGCGCAGCAGCATCGGCTCCGCGGAGCACGCCTGCGGCCAGGTCGGTCTCGCGGAGGGCCTGCGCGAGATCCCCCCGAAAGGCGAGGGCCACGCTCAGGCTCATGCGTGCCTCGGCCGCCGGTTTGGCCAACCCGGCGCCCTCCGCCGTCGCAATGGACGCCCGGAACAGGCCGATCGCACCCTCGACATCTCCGAGTTGGCGCGCGGTGAGCCCCAGGGCCCGTTGCGCCGCCGCTATCCCGGCCGGGTCCCCCGCCGCCTCGGAATGTTCGAGGCAGGCCGTCGCCACCTGTCGTGCCCGGTGGGGATCGGTCTGGACCAGGCGCAGCGCTTCGGCGGTGCTCGGGGCTTCTTTGGCACCGCCCACCTTCACCTCCCGGTCAGGCCAACGGCTGCGAAATGATAGCTCCGTGTATCAAGCAGTCGGGAATGTGGTCCTTTTCCTGAAGAGGCTTGTGCGCGAGCATCCGCAACGAACTGCGACCGAGGGGGGACACTGACGTGCGGTATTCCGAGGAGCCAGACGACGCAGAACGTGTCGGCGTCAAGCAGGACCGCTTACCGCCGTCGATTCGGAGGCGCTACCGTGAGGAATTGCTCAGGAGGCGGATCGCAGCCGGAGACATCGCGGTAGGACCCGGGTATCTGTACCGCCCGAACGAGATTCTCGTCAACGCCGGTGACCTCGACATCGTCGCAGCGAGGCTGGGGATCTTCGGCGCCGAGGTGAACCCCGTCGGCAAGGCCCTTCACGGAGTGGCCCATCTCCAGATCGAAACCGAAGAGACCGTGCCCGAGCTCCTGGCGATCCTGCGCCGGCGGGACCCCGAATCGGGACGCATTCCTCTGGTGGCACCCAACCTCATCATGACCGGAGCGGGAGATGTGATGGGCAACCCGGGAGGCCCCATCTCTTTCGCGGAGCCGGCGGATCCCCCGACTGACGCCACCCCGGGTGAGCCGGGCATGATCACCGTGGGCATTCTCGACACGGGCATCGCCCTGGACGGCACCCGTCCCGAGCACCCCTTCCTGGAGAATTGCGCGGTCGACGACCCCGCCCACGACGACGACCTCCGGGACAGGCTCCCCCCAGACGGACACCTCGACGACGAAGCGGGTCATGGCACCTTCTGCGCTGGCGTCGTGCTCCAGACCGCCCCCTACGCCCGTGTGGCCCTCCATCGCGTCCTCGACAGCGAAGGCTTCGCCACCGAGATCGACGCCCGCAACGCCCTCGTCGAACTGGTAGAGAGGGAGAGGCCCGACATCCTCAGCCTCTCGTTCGGTGCGTTCACCGACAACGACGCGCCGCTGCTGGCGCTGGGGGCCACCATCGCCGCCCTACCGCCCGAGATCGTGGTGGTCGCCGCTGCCGGCAACCAGGGAGTGGCCAGACCGTTCTGGCCCGCAGCCCAGAAGCGGGTCTTCGGGGTGGGCGCCCTGGATCCCGGCGCGGAGAGCGCCCCCCGGGCGCAGGCCTCCGATCAGACGCCCCCGGCCTCCTACAGCAACTTCGGATGGTGGGTCGACGCCTGGGCGATCGGGGACTGGGTAAGCACCTTCTTCCTGGAGTGGGACGATGCTGTGCTTCCCCTTCCCAGCGGGGTGTCCTTGGCAGCCCGAGATTTCGAGGGCTGGGCGAGGTGGACCGGGACCTCGTTCGCGACCCCGGCGGTGGCCGGTGCCATCGCGGCCCTGGCGGAACGGGATGGCATCACGGTCCGCGATGCCGCCTTCCAGCTCATCCAGGCGGCGGGCGTGCCCCGGGTCCCGATACCCAAGGGCGGAGGCGCCATCGTCGGCTGGTAACGTGACCACCGGGGGTGGGACCGATTTTCCACCCATACGGTGGTATTTCGCACCCGCCCGCCGGATGCAAGGTCGGGCGTCACTTCGGGAGGCCCCACTGCTCCATGCTGGAGACCGGGCCCTCCGTGGTGATGTTGTTGACCATGTTCTTGTACCTCGACTGGTACACGAGCAGGGTGGGCTTCTGGAAGAGCGGCAGCGTCACCATGTCCTTCCAGAGGATGGCATCCGCCTGGTTGTACAGGGACACCTGCTTGGCGTGGTCGAGCTCGAGGCCCGCCAGGCCGATGAGGGCATCCACCGTCCGGTTGGCGTACGAGTCGTAGTTCTGGGCGCCGGTGGACCTGGTCTTCGTCTGGAAGATCGGATCGGAGCCCGATGGGAACGGCGTGTCCGACCAGGCGAAGATGATCAGGTCGAAGTCGTGCCAGCTCAGCGTAGTGCGCAGTCCTGCGGTGTCCTGCTCGGTGGCGTTGATGCCGATCTTCGCCAGCTGGGCGATGACGTAGGCCTCCTCGGCGGTGCGGAGGGTGTTCCCCAGGGTTGAGGTGATCCGAAGCGTGACCGGTCTCCCGGCCCTGGTGAGCACGCCGCGGCTCAGGATGTAGCCGCTGCCGGCGAGCAACCGCCTGGCCCCTTCGATGTCGGCGTGGTCATACGGCCCGCCGGCCGTGGCGGTGGCGGTGGTCCAGCCGCCGGAGTTGTCCCGGTATTCGGGCTGGCCGGGCGCAAAGAAGTGGTTGTTGTCGGGCACGATGCCGGTGGCGTACTGACCGACCGTCTGGGCGATCAGGTCCGTGCGGTCGATCGACAGCGCGATCGCCCGCCGCAGGTTGACGTCGGCCAGGAACGGGTTGGCCTCGTTGAAGTCCAGGTGCTCGTAGGTCAGACCGGGCCGCTCGTCGAACTTCAGGGTCGGGACCTTCTTGAGCTGGCGGACCAGATCGAGCTCGGGCTGGGGATAGGAGGCGTCGATCTCGTTGCCGGCGAGACCCGACGCCACCTGCGCGGGGTCGTTGACGAAGCGGAAGTCAACGGTCGCCAGGTTCGACGGCGTGCCCCAGTACTGCGGATTGCGGTTGAGCACGAAGTCCTTGCCCGGGGTGTACGACGCGAACAGGAACGGCCCGGCGGAGATGAAGGTGCCGGCACCGACGGCTGCGGGCAGCAGCCCCTTGTTCCAGCCGACCCTCTGCATGATGTGGGCCGGAGCCATGGGGGAGAACAAGCTCCTCCAGTCGGCGAACGGCGTGGAGTAGGTCGTGGTCACCGTGAACTTGTCCGGGGACGCCGTGATGCTCGCGATCTGGTTGTAGCCGACCGTGCTTGCCGCGTCGAACGGCACACCGCCGACGTCCGTGTACTGCGGGAGCCCCGACTGGGCCTGCCAGTTGTAGACGAAGTCGTCGGCGTTGAAGGGGACGCCGTCCTGCCACGTCGCCCGGTGGTTGACGTTGTAGACGACGGTCTGCGGGTTGGACGAGACCAGCGTCACCGAGTCCATCAACGCCTTGTCCATGGAGACGATCGCTGCGGGGTCGGCGTGGAACACCGACGGCCAGACGCGGTCGACGATCTGCAGCATCGCCACCCCGTTCCCGTCCGAGGTGAGGAAGTTGAAGTTCACCGGCTCCTCGTCCAGCGAGTACACGATGCCGGCGTTGGTGTCGAAGGCCGCCGCCGCCCGGTTCTTCGCGGTCCCCGACGCAGTCGACCGGTTGAGCCTGCCCCGCACCATGACGACGCCAACCGCGACGCAGACGAGGAGGACGGCCAGCCCCAGGCGGCGGCCGAACGAAGACCGCCGCCTCAGCGCCGGCCCCCGGCCCTCCGGCGCGGCAGCGGCAGGCGCTTGCCCGTCACGGCCATGACCAGGTAGACCCCCAGGACCAGGGCGATGCAGCCCATCGTCACGAGCGAGCGGGCGAAGTGGGACGGCGGGTCGTGACCCACCAGCACCTGGCCCCCATCAGACCCGCCATTCGACCCGGGCGCCGGGCTCTGCGGAATGCAGAGCTGGTCTGCCTGGCAACCCGAGGGCGACGCCCCGCCCGACGGGGCCGGCGCCTGACTCCACGCGGCGCCGCCCAGCGCCAGCGCCAGGACGAGGGCCGTGACGGCAAGGACAACGACCCGGGTCACACGACGTCCTTCACGACGGCGAAGTGGCACGCCGCGGGGTGCAGCGGCCCCAAGCCCCGCTCCACGAGGGCAGGCTCCTCTTCGGTGCAGATCCTCGGCACCAGCCGCCCGCTCCGCCCCACCCCCACGGTGTCGACCGCCTGGGTACGAGCCACCTCCTCGGCCCGGAAGCAGCGGGGGTGGAACCGGCACCCCGACGGGGGGTTGAGGGGACTGGGGACGTCGCCCCGCAGGATGACCCGCTCGCGGCCGCGCTCCTTGTTGGGATCCGGGACGGGGATGGCGGACAGCAGGCCCTGGGTGTAGGGGTGCAGGGGGCGCTCGTACAGGTCGGTGCGGTCGCCGACCTCGACGATCTTGCCCAGGTACATGACCGCCACCCGGTCGCTGATGTGCCGGACGATCGACAGGTCGTGGGCGATGAAGAGGTACGTGAGGGCGAACTCGTCCTGCAGGTCCTCGAGCAGGTTGACGATCTGGGCCTGCACGGAGACGTCCAGTGCCGACACCGGCTCGTCGCAGATGATCAGCTTCGGGCGCAGCGCCAGGGCTCTGGCCACACCGATCCGCTGGCGCTGACCGCCCGAGAACTCGTGCGGATAGCGGTTGCCGTGCTCGGGGTTGAGCCCCACCCGCTCCAGCAGGTCCCCGACGTAGGAGATGCCCCCCTCACGCTCGTAGATGCCGTGGATGATCAACGGCTCGGAAACGATGCTGCGTACGGTCATCCGGGGGTTCAGCGAGGAGAAGGGGTCCTGGAAGATGATCTGCATCTCCCGCCGCAGCTCCTGCATCCGCCCCCGGCCAGCCCGGGTGAAGTCCTCCCCCTCGAACAGGAGGGACCCCGACGTGGGCTCGAGCAACCGCAGGATGCACCGTGCCGCGGTGGACTTGCCGCACCCCGACTCCCCCACCAGCCCGAGCGTCTCGCCCTTGCGGATGGACAGGGAGACGTCCTCGACGGCGCTGACGGTGCCGACCTGCCGCTTGAAGACGATGCCCTGCGTGACCGGGAAGTGCTTCACGAGATGCCGCACCGAGAGCAGCTCGGCGGAGTCGGCGTCGGAAGCGGGCATGGTGGGGACGGGAGCGGCGCGACTCACCCTGCGGCCCCTGCGGTCCCCGCTGCCTCTGCGGCCTCCGCGGGCAGGTCGGGCAGCGCACCGGCGAAGTGGCAGGCGGCAAGGTGTTCCGCGTCGCCGATCCCAGCCTCCTCGCCCCCCTTCGACCAGGCCGACGTGCCAGCGACCTCATGGGCGACCAGCTCCGGGCGCTCCCGGCGGCAGATGTCCTGCACGTAGGGGCAGCGGGGGTGGAAGGCACAGCCGGGCGGGACGTTGACCAGGCTCGGCGGCTGGCCCTTGATGGGGTGGAGCCGGCCGGTCCGCTCCCGGTCGAGGCGGGCGATCGAGCTCATCAGCCCCATCGTGTACGGGTGCTGCGGCCGGTAGTACAGGTCGTCGACGGAGGCCTGCTCCACGATCCGTCCGGCGTACATGACCGCCACCCTGTCCGCCTGCTCGGCCACCACGCCGAGGTCGTGGGTGATGAGGACCATCGCCATCTTGAACTCCTCCTGCAGGGAGGACAGGAGGTCGAGCACCTGGGCCTGCACGGTGACGTCCAGCGCAGTGGTCGGCTCGTCCGCGATGAGGAGGGCCGGGTTCATCGCGAGCGCCATGGCGATCATGACTCGCTGGCGCATGCCGCCTGAGAAGTGGTGGGGGTAGTCGCCGGTGCGCTCCGCAGCGTTGGGGATGCCCACGATCTCCATCATCTCGACGGCACGGCGCTTCGCCGCCCGACGTCCCACCTTGGAATGGGCGCGCACGGCCTCGGCGATCTGCGACCCCACCGAGAAGACCGGGTTCAGGGAGGTCAGGGGGTCCTGGAACACCATCCCGATGCGGTTGCCCCGGATCCGCCGGAGCTCCTCCTCGTCCAGCTCCAGCACGTTCCGCCCCTGGAACCAGATGCTGCCCGACACCACCCTGCCCGGCGGGGCGATGAGGCCCATCGTGGCGAGGGCGCTGACGCTCTTGCCGGAGCCGGACTCCCCCACGATCGCCAGGGTCTCCCCCGCGGCCAGCGAGTAGCTCACGCCGTCCACCGCCTTCACGACGCCGAAGTCCGTGAAGAAGTGGACCCGGAGGTCGCGGATGTCGAGCAGCGGCGCGCCGGCCTCGGACGGCTCCGGGATGTCGCCGACCTCCGGCGTCACGTCAGCGCAGCCGTGGGTCCATGGAGTCGCGCAACCCGTCGCCCAGGAAGATGAAGCCGAGGACGGTGAGGACGATCGCCAGGCCCGGGAACAGGACCAGCCACGGCTGGCTGGTGAGCGAGCTCTTGCCGTCTGCGACCATGAGGCCCCAGGCCGGGGTCCCGGACGCGACGCCGAACCCGAGGAACGACAGTGCCGCCTCGGTGAGGATGACGAGCCCGGTGTAGATCGTGCTGTACACCATGACCGGGGCGATCGCGTTGGGGACCACGTGGCGGGTCAGGATGCGGAAGTGGCCGGCCCCCAGTGCCCGCGCCGCCTCGACGTAGTCGGCCTGCCGCACCTGCAGGACGCTGGACCGGAAGATCCTGCCCACCGTCGCCCAGCCGAGCACGCCGATGGCGATGAACAGGGCGAGCAGGCGCGGGAACGAGGGGCCAAGGGCGGTGATGATGATGATCGCCCCGACGATGAAGGGGAACGAGAAGAAGACGTCGGCGACGCGCATGACGACGGCGTCGATCTTGCCCCCGAAGTAGCCGGAGACGGCGCCGAGGCTCATCCCGATGGCCACGGAGATGAATGTGGCGACGATGCCGATGCTGATCGAGACCCGCGAGCCGTAGACGACCCGGCTGAAGTAGTCCCGCCCGAGGTTGTCGGTGCCGAACCAGTGCCGCAGTGACGGCGGCGCGAGGAAGTTGGACAGGTTCTGGGCGTCCGGTGAGTACGGTGCGATCAGGGGCGCGAGCGCCGCCGTCAGTACCAGCCCCAGGATGATGGCGCTGCCGAGGATGGCCAGCTTGTTGCGTCGCAGCCTGCGCCACACGTCGCCCCAGAGGGTCATCATGGGCAGTTCGGCGGCGGCCCCCCCTACCCCGGCGTCCAGGCCCCCCGGGGTCACGGGTTCGACCACGAAAGGTCCGGGCTGGACTGCCGCGTCAGACATAGCGGATCCTCGGATCCAGGACGGCGTAGGAGATGTCGACGATGAGGTTCACGACCATGAATGCGAAGACGAAGACGATCGTCGACCCGATGATCACCGGATTGTCGTGGGCGATGATGGCGAAGTAGACCTGGCGCCCCACCCCGGGCCAGGCGTAGACGGTCTCGGTGAGGATGGCGCCGCCGATGAGCGTGCCGAAGTCGAGGCCGATGTTGGTGACCACCGGGATCAGGGCGTTGCGCAGCGCGTGCTTGAACACCACCGCCCGCCGGGAGAGGCCCTTGGCGGAGGCGGTGCGGACGTAGTCCTGACGCATCACCTCGAGCATCGTCGTGCGGGTCAGGCGGGCCGTGACGGCCGTCACGGCCGAGGCCAGGGTGATGGAGGGCAGGACGTAGCTCTTCCAGCCGTCGGTGACGCCCGAGATCGGAAGCCCCAGGAAGGTCCCCCGGAACTTCAGGCCGAAGAGGATCTGCAGCATGAGCCCCAGCCAGAAGACCGGGATCGCGATCAGGACGCTCGTCGACACCGTCGAGAGCGTGTCGAGGAACGAATAGCGCTTGATGGCGGAGATCACCCCGCTGCCGATCCCGAGGATGATCTCGACCGCTGTCGCGGACAGCGCCAGCTTGACGGACCAGGGGATGGAATCGCGCATGATCTGGCTCACGGGCCTGCGGAGCTGGATCGAGGTCCCGAGGTCGCCCCGGGCGATGTCCTTGATGTAGGTCGCGTACTGGACGTAGACGGGGTCGTCCAGGTGGTAGCGGGCCCGGATCGCCTGGACGGTCGCCGGGGCCAGCGTGCGGTCGGAGCCGAGCGCCTGGGTGGGGTCCCCCGGGAGCAGGTACAGCGCGGCGAACAGCAGGAACGTCGCCCCGAAGAACACGAGCACCATCTGCAGGAGGCGGCGGACGATGTAGCGCGTCACGCCGCCGCCTCCACAGCCCGTCCCGGTTTCAGCGGCGGCACCCGGTCCGCTCGCTGGGCGACCGCAGTGTCGTCCGTGGTGATCAGCTCGAGGCTGCCTTGAGGTAGACCGTGCGGACGGCGGGGTCCTCGTACGGGTCCATGCCGAGGCCGCCCCACTTGTTCAGCTTCGCCAGCCGGATCTGGGTACGCCACCACACCGGGATGATCGGGAGATCCTCCAGCACGATGTCCTCGGCCTGCTGGTAGATCTTCACCCGCTTGGTGGCGTCCGGCTCGGCCCGGGCCTGCTTGATCAGCGCGTCGAACGCCGGGTTGGAGTACTGGGACTTGTTGTCGGCGCTGCCCGTCGAGAACAGCGGGTAGAGGAAGTTGTCGGGCGTCGGGTAGTCCAGGCTCCAGCCGAAGCGGTTGGCGCTGGCGGGAGCGTCCTTGCCGATGAACTTCGAGTAGCTCTCGGCACCCGTGAACTGCGCCGTCGCGGCGATTGCCTGGACCTTGAAGCCGAGGGTGGTCTGGATCTGGTTGGCGATCGCCTGCATCCAGGCGTCGTGGCCGGCCCCGGCGTTGAAGTACATCGGGAACGGCTCCTTGACCGTGCCGCCGCCATCCGTGAACTGCTTGAACAGGGCCTTGGCCCGGGCGGGGTCGTAGGTGCAGTACTTGCACGGCCCGCTGGTGCCCTTGGATTGGGAACCGGGGATCAGGGGGGGCACGATCCCCGCCGCGGGCGTGTTGAGCCCCGAGAACACGGCGTTGGAGATTGCCTGGCGGTCGAACGACAGCGAGATCGCCTGGTCGAAGAGCTTGTTGCTGGTCGGTGCCAGCGTGTAGCGCGTGGAGAGGTAGTTGATGCCCCCCACGTCCTGGATGATGTAGTTGCCCGGGTTCTGGGCCTTGCCTTCGGGGATCTTCGCCGGGGGGATGCGGGTCCAGTCGAGATTACCGGCCTGCCACTGCAGGTAGGAGGTGTCCTGGTCCGGGAAGATCTTGTAGACGACCTGGTCCACCTTCGGCTTCGTGCCGTAGTAGGTGGGGTTGGGGACGAGGGTGATGGACTGCTGGTGGACCCATGCCTCCTTCATCTTGAAGGGGCCGTTGCCGATCGGGTTCTCCGACCACGACGGCTTCTGAGCGGCCATGGCGGCGTCGCTCGGGATCGGGAGGAACGGCATGTGCCCCGTCCGCACGACGAACTCGGCATCCGGCGCCGAGAGGTCCACCTCCAGCGTGGTCTTGTCCTTGGCGACCGCCCCGGTCAGGGTCGTGGTGACGCCCTTGCTCACAGCGGCCGCCCCCAGGACACCATCGAGGTGGTACCCGAGACCGTTGGGATCGTTGTAGAACTTGGGGGTGAGGGAGCGGGTCATCCCCCGCACGAAGCTCTCCGCCGTCACGTCCTCGCCGTTGGAGAACTTCGTGCCGGACCGCAGGTGGAACGTGAACTTGGTGTTGTCGGCGTTGGGTGCCCAGGAGGTGGCCACCCCGGGCGTCACCGCGGCGGTCTTGTCGTCGTAGAGAATCAGGCCGTCGAAGAGCTCGTGGACCACCCGCAGGTCCTCGGAACCGGAGGCCAGGGGTGGATCGAGGGAGCCGGGCTCCTGGGATTCGACGGTGAAGGTGCCCCCCGTCGGCGTGGCGGCCGGCGCACCGGTCTTGGCCGACTTGCAGGCCGTGGCGAGAATGACCAGCGCAACCACCCACGCAACGACCGGTACGACCCTGCGTTTGCTCACAAGCTCACCTCCGGGAGTCGGGAACTGCGTTCAGCCTGTAACTCTGCCGATGCTTGACTCCCGGTACCCGGCGCGCGTTGCACTCGCTGCCGGATTCCTACTTGAGTCGGAGGGCCAGCAAGACCGTGGTGATGCCGAAGATCAAACCGAGGACCACCGTGAACCGGTCGAGGTTGCGCTCCACCGCGGAGGACCCCGAGAGGCCACCGCCCATGCCCCCGCCGAACATGTCCGAGAGGCCACCGCCCCGGCCCGCGTGCAGGAGGATGAAGAGCACGAGCGTGCCCCCCACCAGGACGTGAATCAGGACGATGAGGTTGGTCAGCCTCAGCCAGTGCATGCGCGGTCACCTGCGGGTGTGCGTGTGATTGGTGTGGTTAATGCTGCCGAGTTTAGCAGCTTGGTAATGGGCGTTTCGCTAGCTGCCCCATCTTCTGCCATGGTCGTTCTCGGACGAAATGCCTAGTCGCTGGGGACACACCTCACGAAGAGCTGGTGTCGTAACGGACGATGAGGGCGAACTCCTCGGGATCGAGGCTCGCCCCACCCACCAGCGCACCGTCGATGTCTGGCTGCGCCATGAAGCCCGCAATGTTGCCTGCCTTGACGCTCCCGCCGTACTGGATCCGGACCTCGTCCGCGGCGTCCCCGGCAACCGACCGCACCGTCGAGCGGATGAAGGCGATCGTGGCCTGCGCGTCGTCGGGATAGGCGTTGCGGCCCGTCCCGATCGCCCAGATGGGCTCGTAGGCGATGACCAGCGACGGCAGCCGGTCCTTGGGGACGCCCGCCAGGCCGGCCCGGACCTGGCGCTCGACCTTCGCCTCGGTACCGCCCTCCTCCCGCTCGGCGAGGGTCTCCCCCACGCACATGATCGGCAGCAGGTCGTGCTCGAAGGCCGCCTTCACCTTCTTGTTGACCCATTCGTCGGTCTCCCCGAAGATCTCCCGGCGCTCGGAGTGGCCGATGATGACGTAGGTGACGCTGAGCTTCACGAGCATCGGGGAGGAGATCTCGCCGGTGTAGGCGCCCTTCTCCTCCCAGTGCATGTTCTGGGCGCCCAGGCCGATGTCGAGATCGGCCCCGTCGATGGTGGTCTGCACGGTGCGCAGCGCCGTGAAGGGGGGGCAGACGACCACCTCGACCCGGTCGTAGTCCGATGGCGCCAGGCGGTTGCGGAGGCTCTCGACGAAGTGCATCGCCTCGAGATGGGTTTTGTGCATCTTCCAGTTGGCCGCGATGATCGGGCGTCGCATCGGCTGCCTTCCCCCGTTGAGTTGGCTTCGTTTGGCTTTAGTTGGCCGCCAGGAGTGCCTTGAGGCCCGGCAGCTCCCGGCCCTCGAGGAACTCGAGCGAGGCGCCCCCGCCTGTGGACAGGTGCGAGACGTCGTTCTCGAGCCCGAATGCCGCCAGTGCCGCCGCCGAGTCGCCGCCGCCGACGACCGTGAAGGCCTTGGACGAGGCGACGGCCTTGGCGACGTCCTTGGTCCCGTTGGAGAAGGACTCCCACTCGAAGACCCCCATGGGGCCGTTCCACAGCACGGTGGCGGCCCGGCCCACCCAGGCGCCGAACTTGGCTGCGGTGGCGGGGCCGATGTCGAGGGCCATCCTGTCGTCCGGGATGGCGTTGACCGACACCACCGTGGGCTCGGCATGCTCGTCGAAGGCCTCCGCGACCACCACGTCGGACGGCAGGACGATCTCGACCCCTGCCTTGGACGCCGACGCCAGCGTCCTGCGGACCTCGGCCAGCCGGTCGGGCTCGATCCTGGAGGTGCCGACCTTCTGGCCCCGGGCGGCGAGGAAGGTGTTGGCCATCGCCCCCCCGATGAGGATGGCGTCCGCCCGCCGGAGGAAGTTGGCCACGACGCCGATCTTGTCCGACACCTTGGCCCCGCCGAGGACGAGCACGAACGGGCGGTCGGGCGACTCCACGAGCCGGGACAGCACGTCGACCTCCTTCTGCAGCAGCAGGCCCGCCGCGGAGGGAAGCTGCTCGGCCACACCGACCACCGAGGCGTGCGCCCGGTGCACCGCCCCGAAGGCGTCGTCGACGTAGGCGTCGGCCAGCGCCGCCAGGCGCGCGGCGAACCGCTTGTCGTTGGCCTCCTCGCCCGGGTCGTACCTCAGGTTCTCCAGCAGAGCCACTTCGTCGGGGCCCAGCCCGTCCAGCTCATCGGCGGGGCCGGTGGGCATCGACGTCAGGCGCACCTTCATCCGCAGCAGCTTCGACAGCGCCTCCGCGACGGGGGCCAGCGAGTACTTCGGGTTGCGCTCGCCCTTCGGCCGCCCGAGGTGCGAGCACACGATCACCGTTGCCTTGCGGTCGATCAGGGCGCGGATGGTGGGGAGGCTCGCCCGGATGCGCGTGTCGTCGGCGACGACCCATCCGTCGGGGCCGTCGGCCAGCGGGACGTTGAGGTCCGATCGGACGAGGACACGTTTCCCGGCGACGTGCAGCGAATCGAGACTGGGCAGCTTCATCGGGCGTCAGGGGGGTCCAGGGGGGAGTAGCAGCCGCCGAGCGCAGCGAGGCGACAAGCTGCGAATCCCCCCTGGCTCGTGGGACGGTCCGAGGGAGCGGGCCACGAGTGGAAAAGGTCAGGCTTCACGGGGCGATGAGGCGGATGAGATCGATGATGCGGTTGGAGTAACCCCACTCGTTGTCGTACCAGCCCAGGACCTTCACCATGTTCCCGCCGATGCCCATCGTGACGAGGCCATCGATCGTGCACGAGGCCGGGTTGCCCACGATGTCCGAGGAGACGATGGGGTCCTCGGTGTAGACGAGGATCCCCCGCATCCGGTCGGAGTCGGCCGCCTCCTTGAAGGCGTTGTTGACGTCCTCGGCCGTCGCCGGCCGCTCGAGCTCGACGACGAGGTCGGTGACGCTGCCGACGGGAATCGGCACCCGCAGGGCCATGCCGTGGAGCTTGCCCTTCAGCTCCGGCAGGACCAGCGACGCCGCCTTGGCGGCGCCGGTCGAGGCCGGCACGATGTTGAGGGCACCGGAGCGCATCCGGCGCAGGTCCGGCTTGCCCTTGCGGGTGACGGCGACCTGGTCCTGGAGCTGCTGCTCGGTGGTGTAGGCGTGGACGGTGGTCATGAGCCCGTGGTCGATGCCGAAGTTGTCGAGGAGGACCTTGGCCATCGGGACCACCGAGTTCGTCGTGCAGGAGGCGTTCGAGATGATGTTGTGCTCGGCGGCGTCGTACTGGTCGTCGTTGACCCCCATGACGATGGTGATGTCGGGGTCGGTGGCGGGGGCCGAGATGATGACCTTCTGGGCCCCGGCCTCGAGGTGCTTCGATGCGCCTGCCCGGTCGGTGAAGATGCCGGTGGACTCGACGACGACGTCGACGCCGAGCTCTTTCCAGGGGAGCGCCCCCGGGTCCCGCTCCGCCAGCACCTTGATCGTCGACGAACCGACCTCGATGCCGTCGTCGGTGACCCTGACGCCTTCCAGAGGGCCGAGGACCGTGTCGTAGTGCAGCAGGTGGGCGAGCACCGCGGCGTCGCTCAGGTCGTTCACCGCCACCAGCTCGACACCAGAATCAGGGCGCTTGAGGACCGCCCTGGTGAAGTTGCGACCGATACGTCCAAACCCGTTGATACCGATTCGCACAGTCATAGAGCCTCCCGACGCCCGCATTTTCGACCTTTTCGCGGTCGAACCTTTTCGCGCGGGAACTATACCCGTTCGGCCTTCAGGGACCGCCGGAGGCGGGCGTATCGTTGGTGGCGCCTCCTACTGGAACGGGTTGGCGGCCGGATGCACGATGTCGGCATACATCACGGCCACCGCCAGCACCACGATGAGGCTCAGCACGAACGCGGCGACGGGCACGACCTTGCGGGGGTCGACCGGCTGGCCCCGGATCTTCTCGATGGCCAGGACCGCCAGGTGGCCGCCGTCCAGCGGGGGCAACGGTGCCAGGTTCAGGACGCCGAGGAAGACGATGAACAGGGCGAGGAGCCCCACGAGGGACTGCGACTGCCCGGTCTCGACGGCCTGGCCCGCCAGGCGCGCGCCACCCACAAGTCCCACCGCCGACTGACCCCCCGAGCCTCGGGCCGCCTGGGAGCGGGTGACCGACGACAGCACCTGCCCGATGCCGGAGGGCGAGAAGAGATGGACGATCCCCTGCACGGAGGCCACGATGAGCGAACCGACGCCCTTCACCCCATCCCAGGCTGCCACCGGGAGTGACTCCTTGTTCTGGGCGATGGCCGGGGAGACACCGATGCGTCCGACGGGATGGTTGTTGGCGTCCGTGACCTGTTCCGGCGTCACGGTGAAGGTGAGCAGCTTGCCACCCCGGTCGACCTTGACCGCCACGGGCGTCCCGGGGCGTGCCTTGATGTAGGTCTGCAGGTCTTCCCATCTGCTGATGACATTGCCGTCGATGCCGACGATGCGGTCGCCGGCCTTGATGCCCGCCTTCTCGGCCGGGCCGGGGACGCCGTGGAGCTGGGTCGACGTGGCGGAGACCGACTGCAGGGTTGTCGTCGGGTTGCCCGGGCGGCCGAGGACGGCGAATGAGAAGGTCAACAGGATCACGGCCACGACGAAGTGGGTGGCGGAGCCGGCCACCAGGACGATGGCCCGCTGCCAGGCGGGCTTGGCCCCGAAGGTCCTCGACCGCTCCGACTCGGGGACCGTCTGGTAGGGGTTCATCCCGGCGATCTTCACGTAGCCGCCGGCGGGGATGGCCTTCATCCCGTACTCGGTCTCACCCCGGCGGAACGAGAAGATGCGGGGGCCGAACCCGAAGAAGTATTCCTCGACCTTCATCCCGAAGACGCGGGCCGCAGTCATGTGGCCCGCCTCGTGGATCATGACCATGACGACCAGGGTGGCGACGAACAGCAGGACTCCGATTGCGCCGCCGCTCACCGGGTTGCCCCCGATCCTGGGTCGATCCGGGGCCTTGAGGGGCCCCTGGTGGCAATGATGGCCGACGCCTGTCCCCGCGCCCACGCGTCCACCTCGAGGACCCCCTCGAGGCTCGGGGCAATGGGCTCGTGGGCGTCGAGCACCCGCTCGACCACATCGGGGATGCCGAGGTACGCGAGCCGGCCGTCGAGGAATGCTCCCACGGCCACCTCGTTGGCGGCGTTCAGCACGGCGGGATAGGTGTCGCCCAGGCGGGCCGCCTGATAGGCGAGGGCAAGGCAACGGAAGGTGTCGGTATCCGGTGGCTCGAAGGTCAGCGTCCCCAGGGTGGCCCAGTCGAGCCGTTTGCCGCCGGGGGCGCCGAGGCGGTCCGGCCAGGCGAGGGCGAGCTGGATGGGCAGGCGCATGTCGGGCGGCGCCGCATGGACGAAGACGGCGCCGTCCACCGTCTCCACCAAGGCATGGACCGTCCCCTGGGGATGGATGACGACGTCGATCTCGTCGTAGGTGAAGCCGAACAGAAAGTGCGCTTCGATGACCTCGAGCCCCTTGTTCATCAACGTCGAAGAGTCCACGGTGATCTTCGGCCCCATAGCCCACACGGGATGGGCCAGCGCCTGTTGCACATCCACGTTACCGAGATCTTCCCGGGTGCGGCCCCGGAACGGTCCCCCGCTCCCCGTGACGAGGGCCCTCCGTACCTGATCGGGTGCGATGCTGTGGAGCAGCTGCCACAGAGCTGAATGCTCGCTGTCAACCGGCCGGATCTGGCCCGGGCCTGCCTTGGCCATCACCAGCTCGCCGGCGGCCACCAGGCTCTCCTTGTTGGCGAGGGCGAGCGTCTTGCCCGCCCGCAGCGTCGCCAGCGTGGCCTGCAGGCCGGCGGCCCCGACCACGGCATTGAGCACGACGGACGCCTCGGCGGCCTCGGCCACCTCGGCCGACGCCATGGACCCATCCACGAGGGTCGTTCCGGCCGGCGCTTCCATCCCGCCCGCCGTGAGGCCGAGCAGGGGGACATCGAATTCCTTTGCCTGGGCGAGGAGGGTGTCGCCGTCGGAGTGGGCGGTGAGGGCCGTCACCTTGAAGCGGTCGGGATGGGCCCGGACGACCTCGAGAGCCTGGGTACCGATGGACCCTGTCGAGCCGAGGATCGCCACGGACACCGGCTCTGGGGCGTCCCCGAAGAGATCGTCCCCGTAGTCATCGATGTCGCTCATCACAGCCCGAAGAGCCGCAACGAAAAGTAGGAGGCAGGCACGCAGAACAGGATGGCATCGATCCGGTCGAGCACGCCTCCGTGGCCGGGCAGGATCGCCCCCATGTCCTTGAGCCCCAGGTCCCGCTTCAGCACGGACTCGAACAGGTCGCCCAGCGGGGCGACGATGCAGACGAGGGCGCCGAGCACGGCCGCCTCGCCAATGTTCCATGGTCCGACCAGCGGGGCGACGGCCGCGGTGGCGACGACGACACCGGCGCTGGCGATGAGGGCCCCCTCCCGGGTCTTGCCAGGCGAGATCCTGGGGGCGAGTGGCCTCCGGCCCCACGTGCGGCCCCCGAGGTAGGCGAAGATGTCGTAGGCGGCGGCTGCCCCGATCGTGGCCAGTACCACGGCCCGCCCGTCGTGGCGGCTGAGCGCGGCGGCGGCGAAGCTGGCCAGGAGCGGGACGTAGGCGACGCCGAGGATGGTCACGGCCAGGTCGGCGAGCGCCTTGTCCTTTCCCCTCCCCCAGGCGTGCCAGACGAAGGCCAGGGCCAGCGTGAGGAACAGGACGACCGGCACCGATCCCACACCCCGGCGGTAGGCCGCGATGAGCAGGGTGGCCCCGGCGACGAGGCCGAGCGAGGTGGCCGGGCGGTGGCCGGCCCTGCTGACCGCCATGTAGAACTCGCCCTGGGCGACGAGCACGAGGACGAGGACCAGCGCGAGCAGCGCCAAGGACCCGAGGTAGGCGAGCGTCCCGGCGACGACCACCAGAACGCCACCCGTGAGGAGGCGCACCTTCAGGTCGGGTTTCTTTCCGTTGCTCTTGTGACCACGCATCTTGCGACCAGCCATGACGGGTTTTCCTTTTCGACGCCGGACGTACCGCGCGGGGCGCCCTCAGACTTCGAGCAACTCCCGTTCCTTGGCGGCCAGCACCTCGTCGATCTCGGCGACGTTGTGGTCGGTGACCCGCTGGAGGTCCTTCTCCTGGCGGCGGAGGTCGTCTTCGGACATCTGACCGTCCCGCTCCAGGTGCTCCATCTCGTCCTTGACGTGGCGGCGCACGTTGCGCACGGCCACCTTGCCCTCCTCGGCCCGCTCCCTGGCCACCTTGATGAGCTCCTTGCGCCGGTCCTGGGTGAGCGGCGGGAAGCTGAGGCGGATGATGGTCCCGTCGTTGGACGGGTTGATGCCCAGCTCCGAGGCATTGATGGCCTTCTCGATGGGGCTCAGGGCGTTGCGGTCATACGGCGTGATGACGAGCTGGCGGGCCTCCGGCACGGAAATCCCGGCGATCTGGTTGAGGGGCACCTTGGAGCCGTAGTACTCGACCTGGAGGTGCTCGACCAGCTTCGGCGAGGCCCGGCCGGTGCGGATCACGGCCAGTTCCTCCCGGCAGGCATGCACTGCCTTGCCCATCTTGTCCTCGGCTTCCTTGATCTGCTGGCTGTCTGCCATCCCGGCCTCCTCAAACGCTTGCTCGCCGCATCCCGACCCGTGTGCCGACATCCTCTCCCATCACCACTCGCCGGAGGTTCCCGCCGGCCGTCAGGTCAAAGACAATGATCGGCAGCGCGTTGTCCATACATAACGAGATCGCCGTCGAATCCATCACTTTCAAGCCCCGGCTGAGCACCTCGATGTAGTCCACGTCGGTGAACCGCTTCGCGTCGGGGTTCTTCCTGGGATCGGCATCGTAGACCCCGTCCACGTGGGTGCCCTTCAGGATCGCCTCCGCGCCGATCTCCAGCGCCCGCACCGACGCCGCGGTGTCGGTCGAGAAATAAGGGTTGCCGGTGCCGCCGCCGAAGATCACGATCCGTCCCTTCTCCAGGTGGCGGATTGCACGGCCCCGGATGAACGGCTCGGCGACCTCCTGCATCCAGATGGCGCTCTGGACGCGTGAGTCCGACCCGATCTGCCCGAGGGCGTCGGCGAGGGCAAGGGCGTTGATCACCGTGGCGAGCATGCCCATGTAGTCCGCCCGGGCACGTTCCATGCCCATGGCGGACGCCTGGGCGCCCCGGAAGATGTTGCCCCCGCCCACGACGACGGCGATCTCCACCCCGAGGGCCTGGACTTCGGCCACCTGCTTGGCGAGTGAGGTCACCACCTCGGCATCGATGCCGAAGCCCCCCTCAGCCCCGGAGAAGATCTCGCCAGAGAGCTTGAGCAGGACCCGCCGGTAGGCAGCCGGCATGCGGCTAGTCCTCTTCGCCGACCCGGAAGCGGGCGAAGCGTCGCACCACCAGATTCTCCTTCATGGTGGCGGCGGCCTCGGCGACGACGTCCCCGACCTTCTTCTTGCCGGTCTCGTCCTTCACGTAGGGCTGCTCGAGGAGCACGCCGCCCTTGCCGGAGAGGACCGAGGACACCTTGCCCTCGATGATCTTCTCCCGGATGTTCTCGGGCTTGCGGGCGACCTCGTCGGAGGCCGCGACGATCTTGCGCTCGCTCTCGAGGAAGTCCTCGGGCACGTCCTCGCGCGACACCCAGCGCGGCTCCATGGCCGCGACGTGCATCGCCAGGTTGCGGGCAAGCTGGCGGATATCGGGGGTCTTGGCGACGAAGTCGGTCTCGGTGTCCAGCTCGAGCAGGACGCCAACCTTGGGCGGCAGGCCACCCACCTCGTGCAGGTAGGACACGACGAGGCCATCGGAGGCCGTGCGGGCCTTGCGCTTCTCGACGCCGGCGAGGCCCCAGGTCCGCAGCAGGTCCTTGGCGGCGGTGACGTCGCCCTTCGACTCCGAGAGGGCGCGCTTGCAATCCATCATCCCGGCGCCGGTCTCGTCACGCAGCTTCTTGACGTCCGAAGCGCTGATGGGGATGTCAGGAGGGTTGGTGCTCATCGCCGCCTCCCCTCCTCCTCGTCCTTGTAGATCACCTTCAGCTCCTCCTCCAGGTCTTCGCCCGGGATGTCCTCCTCGATGAGGATGGGCCGGGGCGGTTCGATGACTTCTTCCTCTGCTGGTTCTTCTGGGGGTGCCGGGACCGCAGCCGGCGGGGCTTGCACCGGGGCCTCCGGCGCTACGCCGGCCTCGGGGACCATCTCCTCCTTGGCCCGCCGGACCTTCTCCGCCTCCTCCTGGGCCAGCTGGATCTCCCACTCTGCCGGGGGTTCCTCGCCACCGGCTGTGTAGGTCACACCCGAGGCGGCGGCCGCCTCGGCTGCGGCGATGACCTCGGGGGGCCGTGCCCCCAGGCCGTCGGCGACGGCGTCGGCGATAACCCTCGCCAGCAGCGACCCCGAGCGGATGGCGTCGTCGTTGCCGGGGATCACGAAGTCCACGACGTCGGGATCGCAGTTCGTGTCGACCACCGCGATGATGGGGACCCCGAGCTTGCGGGCCTCCTTGACGGCGATCTCCTCTTTGCGGGTGTCGATGACGAAGATGGCGTCGGGGCGACGGGTGAGGTCGCCGATGCCGCCGAGGTTCTTCTGCAGCTTCTCGAGCTCCCGGCGCAGCCGGAGGGCCTCCTTCTTGGGCAGCTCCTCGAAGATGCCCTGGGCCTCCTGCGTCTCCAGCTCGCGCATGCGGCGGATCCGCTTGTACATGGTCTGGAAGTTGGTGAGCATCCCGCCGAGCCAGCGGTAGTTCACGTAGGGCATCCCCACCCGCTTCGCCTCGTCGGCGATGGCGTCGGCGATCTGCTTCTTCGTGCCGACGAAGAGCACCGTCCCGCCCTTCGACGTGAGGTCCCGGACGAAGGTGTAGCTGCGCTCGATGCCCTCCAGGGTCTTCAGGAGGTCGATGATGTAGATCCCGCTGCGCTCCGTGAAGATGTAGCGGCGCATCTTCGGGTTCCACCGCCGGGTCTGGTGCCCGAAATGGACGCCCGACTCCAGCAGCTGCTTCATGGTTACGACGGCCATGCCGCCCCCTTTCGGTTCCAGCGGAGCCTGTTGCAGGCCCCGCCCCTCCGCTCACGTTTTGACCCCAGCCGTTCAGGCCCGGAGCACCCAAGGGTTCATTGAGCGTGTGGAATGACTACGGAATGGTGCTTTCTCCCATTGTATTCCGCCAAGCGAGCAGCGGACACAGCCCTCTGGCGGCTCCGAAACCCACCACCCGGCGTACCCTCCGTCGGTCCAAGTCTCGTTCGCCGGGTGAGTCGCCTCCAGAGGCTGGATCCGCTGCTCAACGGGCGCCACTCACCGGATCAGAAAGGCGCCCTTCTCTTCGCATTCAGGCGTACCTGGCTCACCGGGCGATGTTCTTTGGGTGGTTAACGATGCATTTCATCGCTCAGCACCCAAAGAACGCCGGGGAGGCGGGGTGGGCGGCCCTCCGGGGGTCAGTCTCGGCGGTTGTTGTCGCTCATCCGGCTTCGGAGTTGCAGCACCGCCTTGGTGTGCATCTGGCAGATGCGGGACTCCGTCACGCCGAGGACCTGCCCGATCTCGGCGAGGGTCAGGCCCTCGTAGTAGTAGAGGGTCACGACGATCTTCTCCCGGTCGGGGAGCTTGTTGATGGCTTCGAGGAGGATCCGCTTCATCTCCTCCGACTCGAAGGCGGCGACCGGGTCGGCCGTGCCGGTGTCCTGGAGCGTCTCGATCAGCGGCAGGCTGTCGCCCTTCTCGCCACCCACCGTCATGAGCTCGTCGAGGGCGACGAGCGAGACGAACGAGATCTGCTGGTAGAGGGAGCGGAGGTCGCCCAGGCTGATGCCCATCTGGTGGGCGATCTCCGGGTCGGTGGGCACCCGGGAGTGCTCGGTCTCGAGCTTGGCGATGGCCTTCTCGATCTCGCGAGCCTTGTACCGGACGGAACGGGGCACCCAGTCGATTGCCCGGAGCTCGTCGATGATCGCTCCGCGGATGCGGCTGATGGCGTAGGTCTCGAACTTGTTGCCCCTGCCGGGTTCGAACTTCTCGATGGCATCGATGAGCCCGAAGATCCCGTAGGAAACCAGGTCGGCCTGTTCGATGTTGGAGGGAAGCCCGGTGGAGACGCGTCCGGCGACGTACTTCACCAGCGGCGAGTACTGCAGGATGAGCTTGTCCCGGGCAAGGGGCGAGGCGGAGAGCTTGTACTCCTGCCAGAGCCCGGTCAGTGCCACCTGTGCGGCGTCGGCGGCCTCGGGGTCTCGCACGCTTGTCGACCTGCCGGCGGATGAGGTCCCTGCACGCTGCGTCATTGCTCTCCCCATCCCTCGTCCCCCATCGCTGAACCCTGGAACTTCGTTAGGAACGTGGAACACGGCTGACCAGACAACATAGAAGCTGTCGCTCCCGAGTATATGCGGAGGACTTCCCCCGGCATCCGATCGGTGCAAACGGATCACTGCCTCCGACCGCACGATCCGGAGCCGGTTTGGTGCGTGGGGGCCCACCCGCTGAGCGTCACCGTTTGGAGGTTCCGGTTCTAGCCAAAGGTGGGCTATGAGAGAACTCTAACGCCCTTTGTCAAGTAAGCGGCATGTGGACACCCCTGACCAGGGGTAGACTCCTAAGTACTCCGCTACGGTTGGGGGCCGCGGCCATGAATCATTTTCAACCCGAAGATAATAGGCGTATGCCCGCGAGCAGGACGCTCGCCGAGGTGACGCCTCCTCCCCCACACCCCTTCTGGCTGACGGTCATCGCCACGCTGGGCGGCCTCGTGATCCCGGCGATCGCTGCCATTGCCGCCGCCCTCCTGCTGGGCCCCCCACAGGTTCCCCACGCGTCGAGGGCGGCTTCGCTGGCTGCTGCCGCACTGACCATTGCCGAGGCCATCTTCGCCGGACTCGGCGCCGCGGCTGTGGTCGAGGCTGCCTGGCGGCGGGTCGGCCTGCCGGGCTCAGGCCCGGCGAACTTCCTTCCGCTGCGCTGGATTCGCCACCGCATCGCCCATCGCAACGTCCAGGCCATCATCGACCGCCTGCGGCAGACCCCTGCCGCACCGTCGCGCGAGGCGCAGAAGGCGCTGCTAGACCTCTCCCGTGAGCTGGCCCGGCGGGACATCTACACCCGGGCGCACTCGGGCCGGGTGTCGAGGCTCTCGGTCGAGGTGGGCCAGAAGATCGGCCTGTCTCCCGAGGAGTGCGAGCTGGCCCGCCTGGCCGGACTCCTCCACGACATCGGCAAGCTGGAGATCCCGACCTCGATCCTGAACAAGCCCGGTCCCCTGGACCCCGACGAGGCCGACCTCGTGCGGACCCACCCCACGGTGGGGGCAGCCCTGGTCTCCCCCTACATCGGTGCCGACGTCGTCAACGCAGTCCGCCACCACCACGAGCGGGTGGACGGCGCCGGGTACCCCGACGGGGTCGACGGCGACGCGCTGCCGCTGATCGCCCGCCTTGTGCCCGTGGTCGATACCTACGACGCGCTCATCTCCGACCGGGCCTACCGGCCGGGACGCTCCCGAGAAGAGGCGTTCATGGAGCTCCGGGCCGTCGCCGGCACCCAGCTCGACGCCGACCTGGTCGAGGCCCTCATCGAGGTCGAGAAGGCCAAGGTGCCCTTCGGGGGGGCCCTGCTCGGGCTGGCGCCGATGAGCGGCCTCGTCCGCAGGGCCGAGCACCTGCTGCACGGGTCCGCCGCCCCGGCGGCCGCCGCCGTCACGGCGATCGCGGTGGCGGGGGCCGGATGGCTCGGTGTCATGTCCAACACTGCCGGCAGCCACGTGCTCGCGTCGAGGTCCGATCAGTCGATCGTGCAGACCTCGCCGTCGGTGCCGGATCAGGGATCGACGGACACCCCATCCCCCGCCACCGACACCCCGGCAGGTTCCCCGGTGCCGTCACCAAGCGACGGAGCGACCGGCAAGAGCGTCGCGCCCCTCTTCTTCCCGATGGCCGCAGGCAAGGGGGGGAAGATCACCGGGACCCAGGGCGTGCTCGTGACGCCGCCGACGACCAGCAAGAACGCCAGTGGGCAGACCAAGACCACCACGCCGACCACCATCGCAGTGGGCCCCCCCAGCGCCCCCATCCCGGCGCCGGCCCCCACGCCGGCCCCCAGTAAGAGCCCGCCGCCCCCGCCGCCGTCTGCTCCTGTTGTGCGAGGCATCAGCCCGGCCTCGGGTCCCTCGGGGATCCAGGTGACCATCAACGGCTCCAACTTCAGCGGGGCCACGCTGGTGCGGTTCGGCAGCAACACCGCCTCCCCCTTCAGCGTCACCTCCGCCCAGCAGGGTTCGGGAGTCGTCGCCGAGGCGGGCACCCAGATCACCGTCACGGCGCCACCCGGCACGGGGGCGGTGCCGGTCACGGTCAGCGGACCAGGAGGCACGAGCGGCGCCGGGGTCAACTTCACCTACGTGGGGCCGACCATCGCGACCGTCAGCCCCCTGTTCGGGCCGGTCGGGGGCGGCACCCCGGTGAAGCTCACGGGCAGCAGCTTCACGGGAACCAGCAAGGTCATCTTCGGTAGTCAGCCCGCCCAGAGCTTCCACGTCGACTCCGACGGCCAGATCACGGCGATCTCGCCTCCCTTCTTCGGGGTGCAGGAGTTCGACATCGTCGTGACAACCCCCGTCGGCACATCCAACCCGGCACCCAACGACCAGCAGTTCGACTACGGGCCCGGGATCACCAACAACAACAGCAGCAGCCTCACCCCGAACACGGGGCCGTGGAACGGCGGCACGTCCGTGACCATCCATGGCATCAACTTCGGCTCCGCCCCTTCCGTGACCTTCAACGGAGTCGCCGCGCAGGTTACGCCCGTCAACGACACCACGCTGATGGTCACGACGCCGCCGCAATCCACGTTGGCGGGGGCCAACGCAGCGGTGGTGGTCACCACTGCTGGGGGCCACAGCGACGGTGGTCCGTCCTTCCAGTACCAGCCGCCGCCCCCACCCTCCATCAGTAGCCTGAGCCCGGCCACCGGCAGTGGGGCTGCAACCGCTACCGTGTCAGTCGTTATTACGGGAAACAACTTCATCGCCACCACGTTTGCACCCCTCACGGTCAGCTTCGGGGCCAACATCGCCGCCTGCACCGTGACCTCGGTGACGTCCATCACGTGCAAGGCGCCTGCGGCAGCCGCTGGCACCGTTGTCGACGTCCGAGTAACTACGTACGGGGGCCAAAGCGCGGTCACCGCCGGCGACAAGTTCACCTATACGCCCTGACCGCGGGTCCTCCTGGGTGACGCGCGCCCTTTTCCGGCTCAGACCAGCGCACGTGCCAGGTAGAGCTGCGTCTCGTAGGCCATCTCGAAGGCGCCGCCTCTCCGATTGAGCGCCTCGGCCACGGCGTCCAAGAGGGCCAGGCGCCTGGCTTCCGGCAGCAACCGGTGGTCCGAGTGCGTGTTCAGCAGATCGAGCCAGCCCTCGACGCTGTAGGCAACGGACCATCGGTACAGGGATTGGGTGAGGGGTTCGAAGAGGCCTGAGGTGTCGAGTTCCTCACGCATCGATGCCATTTCTTTCGAGACCCGCAGGCCCGGGAACGCCCCCATAGCCACAAGCTCCGGAGCGTGCCGCTCGTAGACCGCGTCGAGTTCGGCCCGCAGCCCGGCGTCCTCCCAGAGCGGGATGTTCCAGAACAGCGCCAGGGCTCCCCCGGCCCTCAGTTCCTCGTGGGCCTTCCGGCAGCGCACGCCGGGGCGTAGCCACTGCCAGGACTGGGCGGCGAGCACCAGGTCGAAACCGGTGCCCCTGCCCTGCCATTCCTCGAACGTCGCGACCTCGACGGTGACTCCGGGGAAGGCCGCGCAGTTCCGGGCGGCGACCGCCGCCATCTCCGGCGTCGGCTCCAGGGCCACGATCTCGAGGCCCCGGGCGGCAAAGGCGACCGTTGCCTTCCCCGTGCCCGCGCCCACCTCAAGGACCCTCGGAGCCGCCAGGCCACAGAGGCCGAGAACATCGTCCACCAGGGCCCCCGGATACCCGGGCCGGGCCCGGTCGTAGAGGTCCGCCACCTCCCCGAAGACAAAACGCTGTTCCCGTCCCATTGATCAATCCTCTTCAATCCCCCGGGTGCCAACGCGACGTATCACTTCGGAAGGTGCGGCATCTAAAAGATATGGAAACCATCATCGGAGCGGTTGCAGGAGCTGAGGTGACGCAGATGGCGTCCCTCCTCGGCGAGCATGACGCCGGCACGCTCCGCCACTCCTGGAGGGTGGCCCGCCTGGCCCGGACAATGGCCGCACAGGCCGGCGCCCCGGCGGCGGTCCGCCAGGCTGCCGGCCTGGCCGGGCTGCTCCACGACGTGGGCAAGCTCACCGTGCCGACCGCACTCATCAACAAGCCGGCCGCACTCAGCGAGGCGGAGGCCCGCGTCATGGATGGCCACACCTTGAGCGGCGCCCGCATGGTCCGCAGCTTCGCGCCTCCCGACATCCTCCACGTGGTGGCGCACCACCACGACCGGTTCGACGAGTGGCCGTCGCTGCCTTGGCTGACCCGGCTGGTCTCGGTCGCCGACTCCTACGACGCTCTGGTCTCGGACCGCCCGTACCGGGCGGGATGCAGCCCGGTCGCCGCCGTCCAGGAGCTGCGCCGGGTGGCCGATGCCCAGCTCGACGGCACTCTGGTGGACCTCCTGCTCGCGACCCTGGGAGTCCCCCACCGCCTGAACGCTGCGGCCTGAAGATCTCTCGCATCACCCTGACAAAAGAAAAAAAGCCCGCTGAGCGGGCTGCGGGTTTTAGCTGCTACCTCAGAGGGTCAGGGAGGCGGTCACGATCTCGAGCTGTGACGTACATGTCGGGTCCGGGGTGACCAGTCGGAGCTTGACCCGCATGGGGCCCGGCCGGATGCCGTGGGCGGCGAAGCGACCCACCTCGTCGACCTCGACGGCGACGCTGCCTCCGGGGTGCTGCACCTCGGCGGTCCCCGGCCGGGCGGGTACTACCTGACCAACGAGGCGGATGCCGGCGCCGTGGCAAGAGGCTTCCAACTCCAACGCGGTCCCGCCGGGTACCTCAAACGTCACGTGTCGAGGCTCCCATCCGCCGCGGGTCCCGGCGGGCGCCATCTCGAAGGCCGAGTCCGCCACCAATTCAGCGAGCTCGGCATCGATACGTCGCCAGGCGAAGGCGTCGCGGGCAGCCTGGAGGACGCTGGCCGGCACGGGCTCCCTGACCGCAGCCGCCTCTCGGAGGGTAGCGAGCATCATCTCGTCAGTCACCTCCCGGCCCTTTGGGTTCTCGTTCATGCTCTCGTAGGTTTCCATCTCCACTAGGTGAGAGCCGGCTGGCTCACGTTTGATAGGGCCGCCATGTCATTCTTTCCGGAACATCAGAGAGAAAACGCCCACATGCGCCGAGTGCTCCCGCGACCGACCGGACGTCGGGGCCGGCGAGCTCAGATCTGGACGCGAGCGGGCGTCGAGAGGTCCCGCCGGCGGGCCCTTCGGGCCATCCAGGGCGGGTTCCATCCCCGGTCAGCCCGCTCGACGATTGTTCCCGGGCTGACGATCCGGTCGATGGCGTCGAGGGTGTCGGGGTCGAGGCGGATCATCGCCCCGCCGATCAGGTCCCTGAGCTGCTCGTACGTCCGCGGCCCGAGGATCGTCGTGGTGACGGCCGGGTGGACCAGGGTAAAGGCGACGGCCATGTGGGTGAGGGAGAGGCCGGCCTGCTCGGCGACCTTCGCCAGCTTATCCAGAAGGTCTAGTTTGCGCTGATTGCCTGGGCGGTCAAGGTGATAGCGAGCCGCCCCCTTCGGACCCCATGTGGCGGCCCTGGCGATACGGGAGTCCTCGGGGATGGGCTTGCCCCGTTGATACTTGCCGGTCAGCCAGCCGCCGGCGAGGGGGCTCCACACCAGCACGCCCATGCCGTAGCGCTGGGTGACGGGAAAGACGTCGCGCTCGGGCTCCCGGGCGAAGATCGAGTAGGGGGTCTGCTCGCAGACGACCCGGGCAAGGCCGCGGCGTTCGCTGACCCAGTAGGCCTCGACCAGCTCCCAGGCCGGGTAGGTCGAGGTGCCGACGTAGCGGATCTTGCCCTGATGGACCAGGTCGTCGAGGGCGGTGAGGGTCTCCTCGATGTCGGTCAGGGGGTCGGGCCGGTGGAGCTGGTAGATGTCGATGTGGTCCGTCTGGAGGCGCCGCAGGCTCGCCTCGACCCCCCGCAGGATCCACAGCCGGGAGTTGCCGCGCTCGGTGCGCTCCTTGCTCATCGAGCTGTACATCGACCCGAGGACCACCTCGTCCCGGCGTCCGAGCAGCGCCTTGCCGATGATCTCCTCGGACTCGCCCGAGCCGTAGGTGTCGGCGGTGTCGATGAAGTTGATGCCCGACTCGAGGGCCAGGTCGATCATCCGGGTGCACTCGTCGACGTCGGGATTGCCCCACGCACCGAACATCATGCCCCCGAGACCGTAGGCGCTGAGGCGCAGCCCCGTCCTTCCCAGCGTGCGGTATTCCACGGGCGACAGACTATCGCGTACGATGCTCACCGCATGCGACATTGCCTGACGGTGCTGCTCCTTGGGACGCTTGCCGCCGCAGAGTGCGGGTCCCAGGCGACGGGGATCGGGCCCTCCGTGCTGGCTCCCCAGACATCCCAGGCCACGCTGACTGCGGGCTCGGTGGTACCGGAAGGTATTGCCGCCGCGACGCCCTCCACGGCATGCCAAGCCCGCGGCCCCCTCCCCGACCCCGCCTGCACCCCGGGCTCCCTCAACCCCGCGGTGACCCCGGCGACCATCAACCAGACGATCTGCGTGCCGGGGTACACCACGACCATCCGGCCCCCGGTCAGCGAATCGAACCGCCTCAAACGAGTCGCTGCGACGGCCTACGGCGTCACGGACTCGCTCTCGAACTACGAGGGCGACCACCTGATCGCCCTCGAGCTCGGGGGCGCCCCGGACGACATCGCCAACTTCTGGGACGAGCCCCATGCCACGAGCTTCGCTAAGGACGAACTCGAGAACCAGCTCCGCAGCGACGTCTGCGCCGGGCGGGTTCCGCTCGCCCAGGCACAGCACGCCATCGCCACCGACTGGGTCGGGGCCTATTGCGCCGCCAGGCTGCCCCGCTGCCGGGACGGCGTCCATTTCAGCTAGAGCCAGAGCCGCGGACTTCCCGCGGCGTTTCCCGGTGAAAGGATGGGGGGAAATGAGATCGTCCGGCATGCGACGTAAAGGTGTTTTGGGTATCTGTAGCCTGCTGCTCGCTGGTGCCGGCCTGCTGGCCCAGGCCCTCCCTTCCACCGCGGTCACCACCCCCAACGCGTACGTCGCCCTGGGGGACTCGTATGCGGCCGGGCCGGGGATCCCGAACGTGGTGCACTCCGCCTGCCAGCGGTCCGACCACAACTACCCGTCCCTGGTGGCCGACGCCGTGCACTTCAGTTCCTTCCGGGATGCCACCTGCTCGGGAGCGAGAACCATCGACATGACCCAGAGCCAGCAGACCAATCCCTTCACCCTCGTGCCACCCCAGTTCGACGCCCTCGGCCCCGACGCCAGCCTCGTGAGCGTCACGATCGGCGGCAACGACATCGGCTTCGCCAGCGTCGTGACGACTTGCGTCGCCCTAGCCCTCCTCAACCCGTTCGGGGCTCCATGCAGGGAGCACTACACGGAAGGTGGGACGGATGTCCTCGCTGCCGCTATCGCTGCCACGGCACCCAAGGTCGCTGCCGTGCTGCAGGGAATCCACCAGCGGTCGCCCCAGGCCAGGGTCCTGCTGGTGGGCTACATCGACGTCATGCCCGTGAACGGGCCGGGCTGCTGGCCGTTCACCCCGATCGCCGTGGGTGACTTCTCCTACCTGCGGGGCGTGGAGGAGCAGGTCAACCAGATGCTCGCCGCTCAGGCCTCCGCCAACGGGGCAACCTTCGTCGACACCTACAGCCCCACGATCGGTCACGACCTGTGCCAGGACTACGGCGTCCGGTGGGTCGAGGGGTTGGTACCGACGATGCCCGCCGCCCCGGTGCACCCGAACGTCCTCGGCATGCAGGCCGCCGCCGCGGCGGTCCTCAGCGCCCTGCACTGAGCCTGGCCCTCGTCTTGATGACCTGGCCGCCTCGACGACGGGATCTTCTTTGTGTGCTGAGGGCTGATATTGAGACCTATTTCACCCCAGCACTGCCATAGGCGGATGTTCTTGACTTGCTCTTCAGTGTCTGTGAGTAAAAAGTGGTGTTATACGCCAGAATATGCTCAAAGTCCATATGCCTGTGCCGGCCACCCACGAGGTATGAAATGGCGTGTGCCCCTACTGGTGGACTTGGAGGTTAGGTTAGTCGCCTATCGCGCGTATCTGCGCGATCACGGACTATCCTCGTGGCCACGGGGTCTGGGCGCGCGCGACAGCACGCGTCCATGTCAAGCAAGGCTACGGTAGGCGCCGCCAGTAGATGACGATGGCCTCGCCGTCGATGG
>JAOPZY010000168.1 GCA_025963875.1 Actinomycetota bacterium | reverse complement strand
TCCACACCACCTGGGTACGGCCTCCGGCAAGCCGGCACTTGGTGCAGCCGAGCGCTTCGTCACGGGCCTCAGCCAACGTCTGCCACGTCACGGACCGACTCCAGACTACCTCAGAAAAAACCGCAGTGCCCCGACGCGCACGCCCGCGGCGCCCAGTGAGGGGCTGTCAACCCCACCTTCCCCCCGAGTCCCATTCGTCCATTTCGTGGACGGATTTGGGACGAAAAGCACCGCCATAATACCTAGTGCCCTGGGTGGAGGGTCGGTCGATTCCGTCAGACGCCGGTGTAGACCCTCGGCACACGGGCGCCGATGCCGCAGACGACTTCGTAGGGGATCGTGCCGAGTGCGTCGGCGACCTCCTGGGCGGTGATCGCCTCGGCCCCCTGGGTGCCGAGCATGACCACCTCGTCGCCGGGTTCCACCAGGTCGGCGCCGAGGTCGACCATGAGGTGGTCCATCGTGACCGTCCCGGCGATCCGGTAGCGGCGCCCACGGATCAGCACGTCGCCCGCGTTGGTCAATCCCCTCCGGAGCCCGTCGGCGTAGCCGCACGGCACCGTGGCGACCACCCCGTCGGTGGGCATCGTGTAGCGCTGCCCGTAGGAGACCGATTCGCCGGCGGCGAGCATCTTGACGAGCCCCACGCGGCTCTTGAAGGACATCGCCGGCTCGAGGTCCACCAGGCCGGCGAGGCCCGGTGAGGGGTGGATGCCGTAGACGGCGATGCCGGTCCGGACCATGTCGAAGTGCGCCTCGGGGAAGGTGAGCAGGCCCGCCGAGTTGGCGAGGTGGCGCAGCAACCCGTCTGCGGCGGGGCCGAGTCCGGCCAGCACGTCGGTGAAGCACTCGAACTGCTGCCTGGTGTAGGGGTTGAGGACGTCCTCGGCGACGGCGAAGTGCGACCAGATCCCCTCCGCCCGCAACCCGTCCTCCGAACGGACAAGTTCGAGAAAACCTGCGACGTCGGGGGGCGCCAGGCCGTAACGGTGCATACCCGTGTCGACCTTGACGTGCACCGCCACCTCCTTCTTGGCGGCGCGTGCCGCCTGGGCGAACCGCTGGGCCGTCACCGGTGTGTAGAGGGTCGGGACCAGGTCAAGCTCGACGGCATGGGGGACCGCCTCGGCGTGGGGCTCCGCCAGGAGGAGCACGGGGGACGTGATGCCGGCCCGGCGCAGCGCGGCGCCCTCGTGGACCCTCGCCACCCCCAGCCAGTCGGCGCCGCCCTCGAGGGCGGCAGCGGCGGCCATGGGGGCTCCGTGGCCGTAGCCGTCCGCCTTCACGACCGCCAGCAGCCGGGCACCGGCCCGGAGGCGGTCCTTCAGCCGGCCGACGTTGGTGCGGATCCGGCCGAGGTCCACCTCCGCCCACAGCGGGAGGTCGTCGAAGCTGACGGGCGTCCCGTCGGGGTTCACGGCGTCGGTCACGCCGAAGTCTCGAGGTCGTGCATGACGCCGGCGACGGCCGCAGGCACATCCCCGGCGAGGGTCCCCCGTGCCCCGAGGAGCCGCTCCAGCACGTCACCCGCCCTTCCGTGCAGCCACGAGGCAGCCCAGACGGCCGTGAACGGCTCGGCGCCGCCGGCCAGCAGGGCCACGGTGACCCCCGTGAGGACGTCGCCGGTCCCCCCGGTCGCCAGGGCCGGGCCTCCGGTAGTGATGACGACGGTGGCGCCGGACGGGTCGGCAACGATGCTGCGGTACCCCTTCAGCAGGACCGCCGACTGGAAGCGCTCGGCGGCCCGGCGTGCGGCTCCGAGGCGGTCGGCCTGGATGGCGGCGGTCGAGATCCCGAGCAGCCGGGACAGCTCACCCGGATGGGGGGTGATGGCGGTCGGGGCACCCCTGGCCTCGAGGATGCCGGGGTCGCCGGCGAGAGCGTTCAGGGCGTCCGCGTCGGCCACCAGGGGGTTCTCCAGGGCGGCGATGGTCTTGCGGACGACGTCGACGGTCTCCGGATTCGTCGAGAGGCCGGGGCCGATCGCCACGGCGTCCACCGTCGCCGCCTTGTCGAGGAGGAGCTCGAGGGCCCCCGCGGCGACGGTCCCCTGCGACGTCTCCGGCAGGCGCAGGCTCGTGGCCTCGAGCACCCGGGGATGGACCTCGGTGACCACCGATGCCGGCGACGCGATCGTGACCAGGCCCGCGCCCGAACGGAGGGCGCCGGTGGCGGCGAGGGCGGCGGCGCCGGACATCCCGGCCGACCCGGCAACCACCATCGCCGTGCCTACGCTGCGTTTGTGGGCGTCCAGGGGGCGGTGGCCGAGGACCCGGGCGACGTCGGCCGCCTCCGGCACCCCGACCACCCTGGGGAACTGCGGGGTCACGATGCCGATGTCCGCCACCTCGACCTCCCCCGCGTACTCGCTGCCGGGGTGGAAGACGATGCCCAGCTTGAGGGCCGCCATGGTGACCGTGGTCGTGGCCCGGATGGCCGGACCGTCCACCCGGCCCGTCATCCCGTCGACGCCCGAGGGGATGTCGACGGCCACGACGGGCAGGCCGGAGCGGTTGACCGCGGTCACCGCCCGCGCCGGGGGGCCGGCGAGGGCGCCCTTGAACCCCGTCCCGTAGAGGGCGTCGACGACGACGTCCGCACGCCCGAGCTCCCGGGCGAAGCCCCGCTCTTCGAAGCGGAGCTGGCGGACGTTGCGGAGGCGCTCCAGGTTCGTTCTGGCGTCGCCCTTCAATGTGCCCGGGTCGTCGGGGAAGACCACGACCGGGAACGCTCCCCAGGCGGCGAGGTGGCGTGCCGCCACGAGTCCGTCGCCGCCGTTGTTGCCCTTGCCGGCCAAGACGAGGACCCGGCGCCCGTAGGTCCCGCCCGTGGCCCGCGCGGCGGCTCGTGCCACGGCGATGCCCGCCCGCTCCATGAGCGTGAGCGAAGGGGTTCCGGCAGCGATCGTCGCCCGGTCGGCCGCAGCCATCTGCTCAGGGGTGAGGACGGCCAGCACGGCGTCATTCTAGAATTCTTTGCTCCTCCTACCGCGTATGGCGCGGTCAGGGAAGCAAAGAATTCGCCAGCGCCCCATTAGGTCTCGACCTTCCGCCCCTTTTTGACGGGCTTGGCTCCCTGGGGATCCTCCGGCGTCCGGTCGAGGAGCTTCTTGGGGGCGATCTGCGGTGTGAGCTGGCGCCGGGGGCCGGACCACAGCGCCGGTGGGGCGTCGATCTGCAGGGCCAGGTTGTAGACGATGGACTCGTAGTTCACCCGCCAGCCCTGGAAGTGGATCCAGATCTCCTCGACCGGCCGGTCGATGGGGAAGTCGTACGCCCGGAGACGGTCGATGCCCTGCTGGAACTCGGCCTCGGTGAGCCGGATCCCTGCGTCGGGCCGGGGGTCGGGGTCGTAGGCGATCCCGACCGTGTCGGCGAGTTGCTGCAGGCACCCGAAGCCCATCCGCAGGAACAGCCGGGCCTGGAGCGGAGAACCGTCCGTGGCGATGGAGGCGTAGAGGGCCGCCGAGTCGAGCACCGCCACGAACCCGGTGAGCCACGACGACAGGGGGTTCGCGGCGCGGAAGCGCAGCAGGACGGGATAGCTCGAGTGGCTCTCCGCCACGTCTGCCGCCCAGCGCTCCCAGGTGGCGTACAGCGCCGGAAGCTCCGAGACGGCCCCCATGAGGTGGGAGCGGGCGAGCAGCTCCGGCCCCCAGGCCGGCTTGCCGGCCCGGACTGCCAGGAGGGAGACGTCGGCCTCGCGGCGGTTGAAGGCGTTGTAGAGCGTCGGCAGGTAGGCGATCTGCAGTGCGACGACGATCAGCCCGGTTGTCGCAGCCAGGAGGTCGATCGCCACGGCGGTCCCCTGCCCGCTGGCGGCGAAGCCGAGGGTCAGGAGCGAGGAGCCCGACTCCTTCAGCGCTCGGGCGAGCTGGCCGGTCTGGGGCCACAGCAGCAGGGCGTAGCCAAGGAAGTACAGGCCGAGCCAGCTCCACAGCTGGGCGGCCAGGATCATGGGGGCATGCATGGAGCGGAACCGGCTCCGGCGCTCGTGGGTGGAGGTGAAGCGGCCGGCCAGCCGGAAGATGCGGTCGGTGCCCTGGTCGATTTTCCTGAGCAGGAACCCCACCCGGCTCCCGGGCAGCAGGAGCGTCCGGGCGACGCTGGCGGACGTCACGACGATGACGACGACGCCCGCCGCCTCGCTCGCCATCGCCCCCGGTCCCGTCATCGGGGGAGCCTACCGGAGCCTCGGTGGCTCTACCCGGGGGTTCGCCAATGCTCGGCCAGGACGACCAGGGTGTCGGTCAGCAGGTTGGCCGTCGGGATGGAGGCGAGACGGCTCTCGTCGAACACCGCCTCGGTCTCGGTCACGATGCTCCGCAGGGCGGCCAGCCTCCCGCGGTACCCGTCGAGGACGTGGCGGGCCTGGGCGGCGGTGAGGCGGTCCTGGAACCGGACATGCAGCAGCGTCAGCCCGGCGGTGAGGCCCCCGGCGATCTCCGGCACGATCAGCACGCTCCTGCCGTCGCTGCGCCCGATGGCTGCGAGCGGCTGGCGTTCCAGGGCGACGAGCTGCTTGGTGCCCCGGAGGCGGTGGTCGGTCTCGGCCCGGGAGGCGACGCCGGCGGCGATGCCGCCCTTGTCGAGCACCGAGATCGACGTGGCGGGGTCGTCCGGGCGGCCATCGATGCGGTACCGGGTGTAGCCGGTGATCTCGGCCACCGCGGGGTCGAGCGCGGCGACGGAGCGCAGGACCGCGTAGGGGAAGTTGCCTCGCTGGGCACCGGTTGCCAGCAGGCCGCTCACGAGCGGCAGCATGAGCAGGGACTCGTCGGAGCGGGAGATGCCGACGGTGACCGTCTTGGCCTGGTGCTTGATGGCGTCGACCGGCCGGGTCAGCTCGTCGATGCCGATGGTCAGCGCGGCGGCGAGCTCGTTCAGCAGGGCCGACGGCGAGTCGTCGACCTCGGCCAGCCGGCCGTGCCCCGCGGTCCACGCCCCGGCCCCGGTGACCGCCTGCAGCGCCATCACGATGCGGCCCGCGGTCGCCGCCTCCAGCGAACCGTTGTAGTGGCCCTCCCGCAGGCGCTCCTGGAAGTCGGCGGCGATGGGGAACAGCTCGGGCCCCAGGGAGGCGAGGAGCTGATCCGCGCTCCCGGCACCGGCGCCGCCGTCCAGGGCTGCCCGCGCCCGGCGGAGCGGCAGGGCGTGGCCATCGATGGCCAGGGCGGCGTGGTAGCCGAAGAGGTGACCGGCCATGGCCGAGAGGACATAGGCCAGCGACGGGTGGGCCGCCGGCACCTGGATCACATCCGCGGCTGGGCCGAACCTGGCCTCTCCCTCGGTGACGATGACCACGGGGGCGCCCTTGTGGGCCTTGAAGATGCCGATCTCCTTCACCACGTCGTCCGCGGCCGAGCCGGTGAGGCCCGCAGCGCAGACCAGGGTGAGGGGCTCGGAGGAAAGATCGATGTGCTTCTTGTCCTCGGTAGTGTCGCAGGCGACCGCCTTGTAGCAGAGCTCGGAGAGCTTGATCCGGACCTCGTGGGCGGCGATGAGGTTCCGGCCGTTGCCGACCACCGCCCAGGACCGGCGGCGGGACGCATGGCGGGCGGCCAGCTCGGCGATGTGCGCCTCCTGGGCGACGACCCGTC
>JAOPZY010000152.1 GCA_025963875.1 Actinomycetota bacterium | reverse complement strand
ACTTCCTGCGGCCGTCTCCGGCGGCCGTGGAATCCGAGCCCACCTTCGCGGCGCTCGCCCGTCGGTAACCGCCACGAAATCATTCGGAAACAGCGGCTTAACAGCAAGCTCATTGGCGCGTAACACGGCGCGGATACCTTGCAGATATGGGGATTCAGCAAAATGTGGAGCCGGGGACGCGCGTCCAGCGCCGGACCGACGGCCTGCCGATCCTGCATCTGGAGCCCGAGATCCCGGGAGCTGGGTGGGATCTCGTCGTCGACGGGCTCGTGACCGAGTCCCTGTCCTGGCCAGTCGACGCCATCCGGGCCATGGCCTCGGAACGGCGGGTCTGGGACCTGCACTGCGTCTGGGGATGGACCCGGCTCGGACTGGCCTGGGAGGGCGTTCCCGTCGCCAGGGTGATCGACTCGGCCCGCCCGTTGCCGGAGGCGAGGTTCGTCATGGTCTCCTCCGTGGGCAACGGCTACACGAGCTGTTTCTCCCTCAACCGTGCCCGGAGGAGCCTGCTCGCGTGGCGCCTCGACGGTGCAGAACTGAGCGCAGAGCACGGAGGCCCTCTGCGGCTGGTTCCGCCGCCCACGAAGTGGGGCTACAAGGGTGTGAAATGGGTGTCCCGGCTGACCTTGATCGAAGAATTCACGCCCGGGTTCTGGGAGACCCTCGTCGGCGATCCCCACGGTGACATCCCGCAGGACGTCCTCGATCACCTGGACGAGTCCATCCGAGACGAGAGGTACCGCCATGAGTGAGCCCGCCAAGAAGCTCGACGACCGCATGACCCTCGGCGAGGTGCTCCGCCAGCGCGGCGTCCCGCCTCGGGACTGCCGGGACTGCGCCAAATTCGATGCCGATCCCGAAGGCCGGGGCTTCGGCTGGTGCCAGGCGCACGACATGTACGTGAAGCTCTACCACCCCGACGGTGACTGGCACTCCCAGTGCCAGTTCAAGGCGATCAGGCTCGTCCGGGAGCTCCGTCCGGCGCGCGCCCCCTCCGAGGCGGTCTAGTGGCCCCCGACATCCCCGGCGCCAAGCGCGCCGGCCTGCCGGTGGACCTGGACCGCCTGACGGCAGAGGGGGACGAGTGGCTGTCCGGCGAGGAGCGCTACGCCCTGAAGATGCACGGCCTCTGCGCGCAGGCGCAGCCGGACGTGTTCATGGTCCGCATCCGCGCGGGGGGTGTCCTCGACTCCGACGCTGCCCGCGGTCTGGCACGCATCGCGGACGACTACGCGGGCGGATGGATCCACCTGACGACCCGCCAGCAGGTCCAGCTGCACCACGTGCACTCCCGCGACGTCACCACGGTCCTCGAGCAGATCCGCCGCCTCGGGCTCACCACCCGCTCGACGTGCGGCCACACCATGCGCGGGGTCATGTCGTGTCCCGATGCCGGGGTCGGCCTCGAGGAGCCCTTCGACTGCTATCCCGACGCCCGCATGCTGCAGGACTCCATCCTCAGCAGGACCCCTGAGCTGGACACCAAGATGCCCCAGCGCATCAACGTCGCGTTCGGTGGGTGTGCGGCCTGCCGCGACCACGCCAAGGTGAACGACCTCTCGTTCGTGTCGGTCGTGACCCCCGAGGGCGAGCTGGGTTACGAATGCTGGATCGCCGGCAGCCTCGGCAAGTCCGCGTCGACGCTGGCGTTCAAGGCCATCGACTTCGTGCCCCGCACCGAAGTGCTGGCGGCCGGCAACGCGCTCTTCAACCTCCACATCAAGTATTCGGACTTCGACCAGCCGGGAAAGGCCAGGCTCAAGATCCTGATGCGGCGCCGGGGTCAGGAAGAGGTCCACCGGCTGTTCCTCGAGGAGTTCGAGCGCGCCAAGCTGCAGCCGTGGGCCCATCCGCAGCCGGTTTCGACGCCGCTGTCGTCGTCGATCGCGGCCGTTCTCGCCCGGGCCCCCGAGGGTGGGTGGGGGAGCGGCGTCCGTCCCCAGCGCGTTCCAGGCTGGGCCATGGTGACGGTCAACGTGCCGCTCGGGGACCTCGACACCGAGGATTTCCGTGAGCTGGCCACCCTTGCCGACACGGTCGGCGACGAGCACCTCTATTTCACACGGAACCAGAACGCCATGTTCCGCCACGTCCGCATCGAGGACGTCCCCTTCGTCCGCACGACGCTGAAGGCGCTGGGCCTCGGGCTCGAGGACGCCGACCAGGCAACAGACGTCAGGGTCTGCACCGGCGGACCCGTGTGCTCGCTGGCCCTCACCGCCGCCCCACGCCTGGGTGCGGAGCTGATCCACCACCCCGCCCTGGCCCGCAACGCCGGGTTGCGGGTGCACGTCTCCGGATGTCCCAACTCCTGCGCCCAGCACCAGATCGCCGATGTCGGCTTCTCCGGCGGCAGGGTCACCATCCACGGCACGTCGATGCTGGGCTACCAGGTGTGGCTGGGCGGTGACCTCCACGCCGGGACGCTCGCCGAAGTGGTGGGTCGGGTGGCCGACGGCGACGTCTCCGCCATCCTGACCGCCATCGTCGGGGTCTGGGAGGCCCTGCGGGAACGGCGGGAGACGCTGAGCGACACGGTGGCCCGCTACGGCCTCGAGGCGTTCCAGGCCCAGATCGCCGCCGTGTTCCGCGGACGGTGGGAGCAGGGGCCGGAGCCGGAGCCGGGTCTGCCTTCCGAGCCCGTGGCCGTGTCCGACTCCCGCGTGCCGATGGTGGTGGGCGCATGAGTGTGAGCGCACCCCGCCTCGTGCAGGTAGCGGCGCTCGCCGACGTGCCGTCGGGCTGGGTGCTCAAGGTGCGGGTCGGCAGCCGCGAGTTGGCGGTGGCGCACAACGACGACGGCGTCTATGCGATGGAGAACTCGTGCTCGCACGCCGGAGGCCCCCTCGGTGACACCCGGCTGAAGGAGGGCTGCTTCGTCGAATGCCCGTGGCACAACTCGGTCTTCGACGTCCGCACCGGAGCCGTCGTCCGAGGGCCGGCCCGCAAGGAGGTCAAGCTCTACGACGTCACGATCCAGGACGGCAAGGTCTTCGTCGCAGTCCCGGACTGAAGGCGCAACGAAGTCCGGAATTTATCGCGTGTATACACGCGTTTTTTACCGGACTTCGCCCAGTCCCCCCGGCTACCGGTGCTGCGTGCCGTCGCCTTTCACCACGTACTGGCGGAGGTATAGGTCCCGGTAGGTGACCGGCCCCCGCGGGCCCGGTACCCGGTCGACGTTGATCCCCGTCTCCGGCGCCGCCGTCAGCTCGAAGCCGTCCAGCCAGCGGGTTGAGGCGTTCCAGAAGGCCCCCGTACCCCGGTAGGCGTCGATGAACATCGACGCGGCATCCTCGTCGTCGGTCACGATCGCCGCCGCCAGGCCGGACGTTTCCTCGCTGGCGAGCGTGGCTGCCGCCTCCGGCGCTCCGCCCCGGGCGACGGTGACCGTGGCATCCCGTTCGGGGTCGTTTGCCCACTCGTAGCCGAGCCGATGCGAGTGCGGCGGCAGGGAGGCGTCGATGCCCAGCGAGGCGAACAGCGTCAGGACGCTGGGCAGGAACGAGTCCCAGATCATGTCGTCGATCAGGAGGAGGTTCAGGCGGTTGCAGACCCCGAGCCGGTCGAGGCTGGCCTCGATGAGGCGCAGCGCCATCGACCGGTCGGCGCTCTCCTCGACGTACAGGACCCCTCCCCCGTCCGCGTGGGCAAGGGTCCGGACCCCCCGCTCCGCGGCCAGGCGGGCCAGCGCCGCGGTCGTCTCGCCCGACCCCCGGAGGATCACGAGCGGGATGGCGGCGGGGAACGACACCAGCGCCTCCGCCGCCTCGCGGTCCGCCGTGCGCACGAGCTGGATCGCCTCGGGCCTGAGGCCGGCCTCGGCGAGCCCGGGAGCGATCACCAGGTCGACCAGCGCCGCGGCGCTGCGCAGGCTGGCCCCTCCGGTGCGGAGCACCCCGGCGTTGCGGGATTTGACGAGCTGGGTGGCGAAGTCGATCGTGACGTTCGGGCGGGCCTCGTAGTTGGCGCCGATGACGCCCACGGGCACCCGCCGCTCCTCCAGCTCGAGCCCGTTGTCGAGCATCCGGTGCCCCGCGATGCGCTCCAGCGGGGGCAGCGCCGCCAGGGCCCGCACCTGACGGGCGATGCCCGCGAGGCGGATCTCGTCCAGGCGGAGCCGGTCGAGGCCCCCCGAGGACAGGGTCGTCTGGGCGCCGTCCATGTCCTCCTTGTTGGCGGCCAGGAGCGCCGCCGCCTCGGAGGTGAGGCGGCCCGCGATGGCGCCGAGGGCGTTCTCGATCTGGCCGTCGGTCGCCCGGGCCATGTCGCCCGTGGCCCGGCGGGCCTCGTTCGCCGCCTCCCCGACCAGGCGGGAGACCTCCTCCTTCACGGCGGGCCTTCGGCCTCGTTGAGCGCCGTTTCCGGGAGGATCCAGAGGTTGTCGGCAAGGTTGGAGCCGAGCGAGGCGCTCGTCCCATCCACGTTCAGGGTGAGGGTGCCGTCCGGGCCGATGCCCGTCACCTCCACCATGGCCCCCGGCATCAGCTTCTTCTCCTCGAAATAGGCGAGGACGTCGGTCACGAGTTCGACGTCCTCGGTGAGGAGGCTGAGCCGTCCCCGCTCGCCGACCTTGAGCTGGGCGAGGGTGACGAGCTTGCTTCGGTCGTAGGGCGGCTCAAGGCCGGGGATCGGGTTGCCGTGGGGGCAGGTGGTGGCACCGGTCTTGCTGAGGATCCGCTCCTCGACCTCGGGGGAGATGACGTGCTCCCAAGCGTGCGCCTCCTCGTGGGCTCGGTGCCACGGGATCTCCAGGATGTCCACCAGCAGGCGCTCGGCGAGGCGGTGGCGCCGGACGAGCGGGGTTGCCACATCCCGGCCCTCCTCGCTCAGGGTGATGTCCCGGTCGGCCACGGATACCAGCCCGGCCCTGCTCAGCCTGCGGACCTGCTCGGAGACGGCGGGAGCCGAGACGCCCAGTCGCTTGGCGATCCGGGCCTGGGCGATGCGGCCGCCCTCTTCCTCCATCTCGTAGATGGCTTCGAGGTAGTCCTGCGCTCCCTGGGGGACCTGGACCGGGATGGGCTTCTCCTTCATGGGGCCCTCTCAGCGGGGGCCGGGGCTCTAGCCGCCCAGCCCGACTGCCCTACTATATTTCAGCGGATGCCTCCTTCCTCCAAGACCTCAGCTCCCACTGTCCTCCTCCTCGACGGGCACTCCCTGGCGTACCGTGCCTTCTTCGCCCTGGCGGAGGCGGACCTGCGCACGACCAGCGGCCAGCCCACCAACGCGGTGTACGGGTTCACCTCGATGCTGATCAAGGCCTGGCAGGACGCGAAGAGCCGGTACCTGGCCGTGGCCTTCGACCGCGGAGCGCCTCTGGAGCGCCTGGCGATCCGCCCGGAGTACAAGGCCCAGCGCCAGACGCCGCCGGACGAGTTCCGCCAGCAGGTCGGGCTCATCCGCGAGGTCCTCAAGGTGCTGCAGGTGCCGGTGTTCGAGATGGACAACGTCGAGGCCGACGACATCATCCACGTGCTGGGTTCCCAGCTCGCCGCCGAGGGGGCCACGGCGGTGGTCGTCACCGCCGACCGTGACTTCTTCCAGATGGTCGGACCGAGGGTGCGGGTCGTGATGAACCGAAGGGGCATCTCGGACACGGTCACGTACGACGAGGCTGCCGTCCGCCAGCGGTACGGTTTCGGCCCCGAGCGCTACCTCGACTATGCGGCACTGCGGGGGGACCCCTCCGACAACATCGAAGGCGTGCCGGGGATAGGCGAGAAGACGGCCGCCAAGCTCGTCCAGACCTACGGTACCCTCGAGGCCATCTTCGAGCACCTCGACGAGCTTCCGCCGAAGAACCGGGAGCGCCTCGGGGAGGCCCAGACGCGACTGCTCGAGAACCGGGAGTTCTTCCGCTTCCGCAGCCGGGAGGAGCTCGCCGCCCACGGGGCGCCGGTCGAGATCCTGGACGTGTCGGCCAAGGACCTGCAGATGGGCCGCTGGGATGCGGCCGAGGTCCGCCGGCTCTTCGATTCCCTGGAGTTCCGCACGCTCTACGAGCGCCTCGGCACCGACCTGCCGGCTGCCGCCCCCCAGGGAGGGCTGTCCGCCGAGGCGGCGGAGGTCACCGGCATCGCCGAGCTGGAGGCGGCGTTCCGGGAGGCGGCCCGGTCGGGTGTCGTCACGATGCGCGTGGCGGGGGAGAAGTCCCACCCGCGCTCGGCCCCCACCTCCCTGGCCGTGGGTGTGCCCGGTGGAGCGAGGGCCGGCGCACGGGTGGCCCGCCTGGAGAACCTGGGCAGCGATCCCGAGGCGGTCTGGGCGGCCATCCGGGAGCCCCTTGCCTCGGCCCGCCTCGCCACGCACGCCTCGAAGGACGCGCTGCTGCGGCTGGCGGCGGCGGACCTCAAGCCGGCGGGCATCGCCATGGACACCGAGATCGCCGCCTACCTCGTCGATCCCGCCCGCGGGTCCTACCCCCTCGACGAACTGGTGGCGCAGTACCTCGGCCGGGAGCTGCGCCTCGAGGCCGAGCCGGTCGAGGGCCAGCAGGCGCTCCTGCTCGATGCCGCCGGAGGTCCCGCGGACGAAGGAGCCGGCGCCGACCTCGCCCTCGGCGCCGAGGTGGTGGCGGTCTCGGAGCTGGCGACCCTGCTGGAGAAGGAGCTCGTGGAACGGGGGGCCTGGGACCTGCTGGTCGACCTGGAGCTACCCCTGGCCGCGGTGCTCGCCCGGGTGGAGCGGGCGGGGGTGAGGCTCGACACCGACTATCTCGCCGAGCTCTCGGAGGCGGTGGGCGACGAGCTCAGGACCATCGAGCACGAGATCTACAACCACGCAGGCGAGCCGTTCAACATCGGCTCGCCGCCGCAGCTTCGCCGGATCCTGTACGAGAAGCTCGCCCTGAAGCCCACCAAGCGAACGAAGACCGGGTTCTCCACCGATGCCAGCGTGCTGGAGTCGCTGCGGGAGGAGCACCCCATCGTCGACGCCATCCTCCGGTACCGGGAGCGGTCCAAGCTCAAGTCGACCTATCTCGACGCCCTGCCCCCGCTGGTGGACGCCACGACCGGCCGGCTGCACTGCCGCTTCAACCAGACCGTCGCCTCGACGGGCAGGCTGTCGTCCGACTCGCCGAACTTGCAGAACATCCCTATCCGCACGGAGGACGGCAGGCGGATCCGGCGAGCGTTCGTCCCCGAGCCGGGCAACCTGCTCGTGGTCGCCGATTACTCCCAGATCGAGCTGCGGGTGCTCGCCCACCTCTCCGAGGACCCCGAGCTGGTCTCGGCCTTCGCCCGGGGCGAGGACATCCACCGCCACTCGATCTCGAAGGCCCTCGGCATCCCGCTCGAGGCCGTGACCGGCGAGCTGCGCTCCATCGGGAAGATGGTGAGCTACGGGGTCACCTACGGCATGGGGCCGTTCGGCCTGGCCCAGCGGCTCCACATCCCGATGGACCAGGCCCGGATCTACATCGAGGGCTTCTTCGCCTCGTACCCGAGGGTCCGGGACTACCTGGACGCCGTCGTTGCGCAGGCGAAGCTGGAGGGCTACACGACCACGATCCTCGGCCGCCGCCGGTACCTGCCCGACCTCAATGCCCGCAACCCGGCGATCCGTAGCAACGCAGAGCGCATGGCGCTCAACGCCCCGATCCAGGGCTCGGCAGCCGACATCATCAAGCTGGCGATGGTGAAGGCCGATGAAGCCCTCGAGGGCCGGCCGGGGCGTATGGTCCTCACGGTACACGACGAGCTCGTCTTCGAGGTGCCGGAGACCGAGGTCGAGGCTGTGGCCGAGGAGATGCGTACGGTGATGGAAGGGGTGCTGGACCTACGGGTGCCCCTGAAGGTCGATCTGGCATGGGGCCGCAACTGGGCCGACGCCAAGAGCTGACGAGCATGGACGAGACGGAGACGTCGCTGGACAAGAACCTCGGGCCCCACCCGGTCCGGCCTTCGGTATCCGGCCGCCGCACAGCCCCCGGGCCCTCTCCGGCAACGCCGCGGAAGTCCCCGTGGCGCATCTTCGTCTACGTGTTCGTCTTCGCCTGCCTGGTCGCCCTGTCGCTGGTGCTGCGGTCTTCGAACAGGTCGGTCAAGACCAAGGCCCCGGGGTCCTCGAGCGACGTGCTCAGTCCCTCACTCCCCGGGATCGCGGCTTCGCCTCCTGCCGCCGGCGGTCCGATCATCGACAGCGATTTTGCGAAGGCTTCCTGCAGCCGCCCCGACGTCCAGCAGAGCGGCTTCACGCTCATCGCCGCCTTCCAGACCACTGCCGGGACGGCGGCCGCGTGGGAGGACGCCCTCTCCCAGGGGTCGGTGACCTCGCCGCTGCACGAGCTGACGCCCGACGTGAAGGTGGCCGTCTGCTACCTCGACGGCCCGTGGCAGCCGCCTCAGAACGTTGCCGATCTCTACCGTCAGCAGGGCGTCGTGCCCGACCGGGGGATCAGGTTCGTGCCCGAGACGGGGGCGGTGGTCGACGGACCGATCGCACCGCACGACAGCCTGCCGATCCTGAAGCCCGCATCCCCGGCGCCCAGCTCTCATTCCTAGTCCCTATTCCTCGTTTAGGGAAATAGAGGGGTACTGGACCGTGCTAGACTGGCGCCGCCTTTCCACGCGTATACGCGCGGGAAGAGTTCCCCGCCCCACGGCCCATACCAAGGGGCAATAAGGAGTCTTCAATGTCCACCCGTACGTTCAACTACGATCCCGCGGAACCCGGCACCCAGCCGGACCACGATTCATCCATCACCGACAACGACGTCGGCATCTCGCATGCCGAGCTCATGGCGGCCATTGACGCCACCATCAAACCCTTCGACGAGGGGGACCTCGTCGCCGGCACCGTCGTCAAGATCGACAAGGACGAGGTGCTCGTCGACATCGGCTTCAAGTCGGAGGGAGTCATCCCCGCCCACGAACTGTCGATCAAGCAGGACGTCGACCCCTCCCGGGTGGTCTCCGTGGGCGACCGGGTCGAGGCCCTCGTCCTCCAGAAGGAGGACAAAGAGGGCCGGCTGATCCTCTCCAAGAAGCGGGCCCAGTACGAGCGGGCCTGGGGCAACATCGAGGCCATCAAGCAGGCAGGCGGCATCGTCAAGGGGCCGGTCATCGAGGTCGTCAAGGGCGGCCTCATCGTCGACATCGGCCTGCGGGGGTTCCTGCCCGCATCCCTGGTCGAGCTTCGCCGGGTCCGCGACCTGGCGCCCTACGTCGGCCGCGAACTCGAGTGCAAGATCATCGAGCTCGACAAGAACCGCAACAACGTGGTGCTGTCCCGCCGTGCCTACCTCGAGGAGGCCCACTCCGAGCAGCGCAAGGAGTTCCTCGAGAACCTGAAGCCGGGGGAGATCCGCACCGGCACGGTGTCGTCCATCGTCAACTTCGGCGCCTTCGTCGACCTCGGCGGCGTGGACGGCCTGGTGCACGTCTCCGAGCTGTCGTGGCGCCACGTCGACCACCCCAGCGAGGTCGTGCAGGTCGGCCAGGAGATCTCCGTCGAGGTGCTCGACGTCGACCTCACCCGCGAGCGGGTCTCGCTGTCGCTGAAGAACACCCAGGAGGATCCCTGGCGAGCCTTCGCCCGCCAGAACCACCCCGGCGACATCGTCCAGGGCACGGTGACCAAGCTGGTGCCCTTCGGCGCCTTCGTGAAGGTCGCGGAGGGCATCGAGGGCCTGGTCCACATCTCCGAGCTCGCGGAGCGCCACGTCGAACTGCCGGAGCAGGTCGTCGCCCTCGGCCAGGAGGTGTCGGTGAAGGTCATCGACGTCGACCTCGACCGCCGGCGCATCAGCCTCTCGATCAAGCAGGCGCTCGGCGGCCAGCCGGCGCCCACCTCGGGGATCGAGCGGGAGGAGGCATCGCCCGCCGCCCCGGCGCCGACCGCGGCCCCGGCGGCCATTGCCGCCCCCGCGACGACCGAGCCCGATATCGCCGCCGAGCCGGACATCGCGCCGGAGCCCGTCGTCCCGGCTCCGGCATCCGAGCCCGAGGTGGCGGTCGAGCCGGCCCCCGCCGAGCTGACGCCCGAACCGGCGGCAGCAGCCGCGGAGCCGGTGCCCGAAGCGGAGCCCTCCGAGCCCGAGCCTGCCCTCGAGGGCGAGCTGCTTGCGTCGGCGGTCTCGCAGCAGTCCGGCGAGTCGCTGGAGTCGATCCTCCAGGAGATGAAGCGGGACCTCGAGCGGTAGCAGCGTTTCGCCAGTGATCCTCATCGGCCTGTCCGGGGGGATCGGCTCCGGGAAATCCACGGCCGCGGCCCTCCTTGAGGCTCGCGGCGCCGTGATCCTGGATGCCGACCGCATCGCCCACGAGATCCTTGCGCCCGGCGGTGCCGCGGTGGCGGCCGTGGCGGAGCGGTTCGGGCCGGACGTCGTCGGCAGCGGCGGCGGGATCGACCGGCCCACGCTGCGCTCGGTCGTGTTCGCCGACCCCGCCGCCCGCCGGGACCTCGAAGCCATCACGCACCCCCTGATCTATGCCGAGATGGCATCCCGCCTCGGTGGCTCCTTCGAGCCCGACGCCGTCGTCGTCGTGGACGCACCGCTGCTGGTGGAGACGGGCGGCCGGGACCGGATCGGGATGCAGGCCCTGGTCGTCGTTGCCGCGGAGCAGTCCCAGCAGATCCAGCGGGTGGTGGCCCGGGGGAGCATGACTGCGGAGGAGGCAGCCACGGTGATCGCCGCCCAGGCACCGGCCGAGCGCAAGCTGGCGGCCGCCGACTACGTCCTGGACAACCGCGGCAGCCCGGAGGATCTCGAGGCAGGCGTCGAGACCCTCTGGGCGGAGCTCCTTCGGCGGTTCGGCTCCTCGGCGGACAGTCAGGGTCGCTAGGCTGCGACCATGTCCGGGCTTCCGTACCGTGCGGTGTTCTTCGACGTCGGCGAGACGCTGCTGGCGCCCCATCCGTCGTTCAACGAACTGTTCTCCGAGATCATGGGGGGCCTCGGCTACGAGGTGACGCCCGACGACGTCGAGAAGGCCCTGGCGACGGTCGCTCCCAGCGTCAGCGAGGCCATCGGGCAGACCAAGACGACCTGGTCGACGTCCCGGGAGGAGTCCCGGCGGTTCTGGCGCGGCCTCTACGGCGCCATGCTGGCGCACTGGGGGATCGACGACTCGTCCGGGGCGGTCTTCGACGTCCTCTACGCGAGGTTCACCAGCTACGAGTCGTACCGCCTGTTCCCGGACGTCATCCCGACGCTGACCGCATGCCGGGCCGCGGGCCTGACCCTCGGAGTCGTCTCCAACTTCGAGGACTGGCTCGAGGGGTTGCTGATCGAGATGGAGGTCGCCCCCTTCTTCGCCTTCATGGTCATCTCGGGCAAGGAGGGGGTGGAGAAGCCGAACCCGGCCATCTTCCGCCTCGCTCTGGAGCGCAGCGGCGTATCGCCCGAGGAGGCGGTGTTCGTCGGCGACCACCCCCGCCTCGACATCCAGGCGGCAGCCGAACTGGGCATGACGGGGGTCCTCATCGACCGGCCCGGCCGCTACCAGGATTTCGAAGGCCTCCGGGTCCGGACGCTGACCGACCTGCTCCCCATCCTGGGGGCCGCGTAGCCGCAGAAAGCCAGGAAGTCCGCAACGAAAACCGTGTTCCACACGGGAAAGGTTGCGGACTTCTGCCTGGAACCCTCGAAAAACAGGCGAACTGAACCCGTACCCCTTCCGGACCTCCCGTCGGTAACCCAGTAACCGGCCGCCGGCGCAGGTGGGACCACAAAGCGCCGCTCCCGAGGGCCGTAGAACGGAAGGAAGATTGGATGCGCAGAGTCATTCTCGCAGGAACCGTCGCAACCTCCCTCCTTACCGGCGCCGCCGCAGGTCTGGTCCTCGGCGTGCCCATCACAGCCCACTCGGGGGAACGCCTGGCCTCGACGACCCCGACCGTATCGATCGCCGCTGCGGCCGCAGCGGCTGGGGCCCCGGCGATCGCCGCCCCCGTTCAGGCCGCCCCCGCCCCGGCCCCCGTTGCCGCACCCGCGATCGCTGCGGCCGTCGCGCCGGTTGCATCGATCGTGCATGCGACTGTCCCGACCCCGGCCTCCGTCAACACGAAGGTCGCAGGGAGCGCCGGGACCGACGGTACGGGCGGCGAGCTTGCCGTCGTGGCGTCTGCTCTCCACATGGCGCTGTCGAACCTCAAGGCCGCCCTCGCCGACGGCCAGACCCTGGCCCAGATTGCCACCTCGGCCGGGGTCGACCCTGCCAAGCTGATCGCCACGGTGGTGAACGACGCCACCAACAAGATCAACACCGCCGTCACCCTCGGCATGCTGGCCCGGGCCCAGGCCGACAAGATCATGGCCATGCTGCCCAGCCTCGTCACGGACGTGGTCAACCACAGCTTCCGCGACATCGACGAGGGGTTGGGGGCGGGATCCAAGCTGCCGGTGAGCCTCGGGAGCCTCGGTGACCTGGCAAGCTTTGGCAACTTCGCCAACCTGGGCAACCTTGCAAACCTCGAGAAGCTGCCAGATCTCGGCAAGTTCGCAAACCTTGGGAACATGGGCGACCTGCCGAAGCTCACCGAGATGGGGAGTGCCGCCGGCAACTTCAGCAGCTTCTTCAGCAACATGTTCGGGAGCTTCGGCCACCTCGCCAACGTCTCCGCCGGCGCCGGGAGCCAGGCCGGTACCGGTGCGACCGTGGACCCGCAGGCGCTCATCTCCGACCTGGTCTCCATGGCGACGGCGGCTGTCAACTCCGCCCTGAGCGCCGGTCTGCTGACTCCGGCGCAGGCCAACACGATCCTCGCGAGCCTGACGCCGACGATCACGGATCTGGTGCACAAGCTCCTCGACGCCGGCCTCAACCTCGGAAACGAGGCGGCGGGCTGGGCCTCGTTCGCTTCCTCCTGGATGGGCCACCACCACTAAGACTGCATCGGGCACCACCGTTGACAACCGGGGGGATCACCGGGGGGCTTCGGCCCCCCGGTGGCCGTTCAGGGCCGCGTACACTGGGGCCCGTGAGCGCGTTCAAGCTCGTTTCCGATTTCGCTCCTGCCGGGGATCAGCCGGCCGCCACCGCCAAGCTTGCGGAGGGGGTGCTGCGCGGCGACGACCGCCAGACCCTGCTCGGCATCACCGGCTCCGGCAAGAGCTTCACTATCGCCGGCGTCATCGAGGCGGTCCAGCGCCCCACGCTCGTCCTCGCCCCGAACAAGTCGCTGGCGGCGCAGCTGGCGAACGAGTTCCGGGAGTTCTTCCCGAACAATGCCGTCGAGTACTTCGTCTCCTACTACGACTACTACCAGCCGGAGGCCTACATCCCCTCCAGCGACACCTACATCGAGAAGGACTCGTCGATCAACGACGAGATCGACCGCCTCCGGCATGCCGCCACGTCGGCCCTCCTGTCCCGCCGCGATGTGATCATCGTCGCCAGCGTCTCCTGTATCTACGGCCTGGGGTCGCCGGAGGAGTACGAGGCCCACCTGCTCCGGCTGAGGGTGGGGGTCGACTACGAGCAGCGGGCGATCCTGGCCCGCCTCGTCGACATGGCCTACGAGCGGAACGAGTACAGCTTCGCCCGGGGCAAGTTCCGGGTGCGGGGCGACACCATCGACATCCTCCCGGCCTACGAGGAGAGCGCCTTCCGGGTCGAGCTGTTCGGCGACACCGTGGAGCGACTCGTCCGCATCGACCCGCTCACCGGCGAGGTCCTCGGTGAGCTGGAGGAGCTGGTGGTGTTCCCCGCGTCGCACTACGTCGCCTCCAACGACCGGATGACCCGGGCCATGGTGGGCATCGAGGCCGAGCTCGCCGACCGGCTCAAGGTGCTGGAGTCCGAGGGCAAGCTCCTCGAGGCCCAGCGCCTCCGGATGCGCACGGACTACGACCTCGAGATGCTGCGCCAGGTGGGCTTCTGCAACGGGATCGAGAACTACTCCCGCCACATCGACGGGCGGGCGGCCGGCTCGGCCCCCTCGACGCTGATCGACTATTTCCCCGACGACTTCCTCGTGGTCATCGACGAGTCCCACGTGGCGGTGCCGCAGCTCCACGGTCAGTACGAGGGCGACCGGAGCCGGAAGGAGACCCTCGTCGAGCACGGCTTCCGCCTCCCCTCGGCGATGGACAACCGCCCGCTGCGCTTCGACGAGTTCGTCGAGCGGGTGCCCCAGCTGATCTTCCTGTCGGCCACGCCGTCCGCGTACGAGCTCCAGGTCTCCAAGCAGATCGTCGAGCAGATCGTCCGGCCGACCGGCCTGGTCGACCCCGAGGTCGTCGTCCGGCCCTCGAAGGGACAGATCGACGACCTGATCCACGAGATCCGGGGGCGGGTGGAGCGGGATCAGCGCACGCTGGTGACGACCCTCACCAAGAAGATGGCCGAGGACCTGACGGACTACCTCGTGGAGATGGGGATCCGGGTCCGCTACCTCCACTCCGACGTCGACACCGTCCAGCGCATCCAGACGCTGCGCGACCTGCGCCTCGGGACGTTCGACGTCCTGGTCGGCATCAACCTGCTGCGGGAGGGGCTGGACCTGCCCGAGGTCTCGCTCGTGGCGATCCTCGACGCCGACAAGGAGGGGTTCCTCCGCTCGGAGACGTCGCTCATCCAGACCATGGGCCGGGCCGCCCGCAACGTCGAGGGCCAGGTGATCATGTACGCCGACATGGTGACCGACTCCATGGAGCGGGCAATCTCCGAGACCAACCGCCGGCGGGCCATCCAGGTGCGCCACAACGCCGAGCAGGGCATCGATCCCCAGAGCATCCGCAAGAAGGTCTCCGACATCCTCCTCTCGCTCAGCCCCGACGCCGCCGCGCCGAAGGGACGGGGCCGCGGGCGCAGCCAGCGCCGCACCGAGTCCGAAGTCTCGATGATGCCCCGCGACGAGCTCTCACGGCTGATCCAGTCGCTCGAGGAGGAGATGCACGAGGCGGCCAAGGAGCTCCGGTTCGAGTACGCGGGACGGCTCCGGGACGAGATCGCCGACCTGCGGCGGGAGCTCAAAGCCCTTGTCTGAGATCGACCCCGGAACCAACGGCGACATGCGCTACCACGACCGCCCGGCCCGCAAGGGAACCGAACGGTGGCCGGTTGATCCCGCCCGCCGGGGCCGGTCGATTGTCACCATCGCCGTTGTCTCCGCATCAGTTGGGGCCTTCGGGCTCCTCAGCTTGATGCTCGGGGGGGTGCTTCGTCATTTCCTCGGCGTTCCCATCGAGGCCCTGTTCGTGCTCGCGATCGCTGTGATCGTTGCCGGCATCTGGGTGGGGGCGTGGTTGTCGGGGCGCCTCACGGGTGGAAACCGGCGACGGTACATCGCCTCGGGAATAGGCGGCTGCGTCGGCCTGGTCGTTGCCATCGCCCTGGCGTACGCCGGCACGAAGATTCTCGGCGGCATCCTGGAACTTGCCGCCATCCTCAGCCCGGGGGCCATCGCCGCCATCGCCGCCAACGCCTCCGACCCCACTCGCCGGGAGCGACCCGCAGTCGAGCCCTGACCCGGGCGCCCGGGTGCAATACTGGGACGCAAGGTTCTGGCGCCGCGGGAGGCGACGAGCACGGGAAAGTGGACACCATGAGCCTCCATGGACGCGGGGTTGAAGGCGAGCGAACGGAGCCTCTTCCCGCCGCGGGGGCCCCTCCCGTGTGGGCCTATCCGGGGCCCTCGCTGGACGGGCCGTGGCAGCCTCCGGGAGCCCCGCTGCCTCAGCCTCCCCGCCGAACCGGTGCCGCCCTCCTCGTGGTCGCCATCGTGCTGGCGGTCGTCGTCCTCGTCGTCGCGGTGTCCTACGCGGTGGTCGGAGGGTCACAGCACGCCCCCGTCGCCACGTCCACCCTGCCCTCGCCGGGGGCGTCGCCGAGCCCGACCCCCAGCGACGGCGCGGCCTCGACCTCCGTCCCCGCCGCCGTCCCCCCGGTCGCGCCCGCCGCCAACGCCTCGCCGCCGGCGACCGCGGCTCCGGTGTCCCCGCCGAACGTCCTGACCGCGGCGGCGATCGCCGCCCTCGTGGATCCCTCGGTCGTCGACGTGAACTCGATCCTCGGCTTCCAGGGCGGCACCGCGGCCGGCACGGGCATGGTGCTGTCATCCAACGGGGCGATCCTCACCAACAACCACGTCATCGACGGCGCCACTCGGGTCTCTGTCCAGCTCGGCGGGACCGGCCGGGCCTACGCGGCGACGATCGTGGGCACCGACGTCGCCGAGGACGTGGCGGTGATCCAGCTCCAGGGGGCGTCCGGCCTCAAGGTCGCCCCCTTCGGTGACTCCTCCAAGGTGCTGGTGGGGGACCGGGTCGTGTCGCTCGGCAACGCCCTCGGGCGGGCCGGGCCGCCGTCGATCAGCCAGGGGCTCGTCGTGGGCCTCAACCGCGACATCACCGCGAGCGATCCCACCGCCGGCACCTCGGAGAACCTGAGCGGCCTCATCCAGACCAGCGCTGCCCTCCAGCCCGGTGACTCCGGCGGCCCGCTCGTGAACGGGGCCGGGCAGGTGGTCGGCATGGACACGGCGGCGTCCTCACGGGTGCGGTTCAACGCCGGAGGCGGGGTCGGCTTCGCCATCCCCATCAACCACGCACTGCAGGTGGCTGCGCAGATCCGCGCCGGTGGGGGAACGGTCCCGACCCCGTCGGCGCCGGCGGGGCAGCGGGGGTACCTGGGCGTGGCGGTGCAGCAGAACCCCGGATCGGGCGCCCTCGTGGCCGGGATCGTCGCTGGCAGCCCTGCCGAGGGGGCGGGCATCGCCATCGGCGACACGATCGTGGGCGTGGACGGCACGACCATCACCTCGCCGTCGTCCCTCACCTCGACCCTCTCCAGCCGCCATCCCGGCGACACGGTGCGGGTGACCTGGGTGGACGGCCTCGGCCGCCGGCACACCGCCTCGATCCGGCTGGGCGCGCCCGCCGCCTGAGGGCGACACCACCGAATCAATCCCTGCCGCTGCGCCATACGTATTCATGTGGTGAGAGCATTGACCAGGTCGGTGGGCACGGACGTACTATCAGGCGTGCGGGATCGCCTGAGCTCCACGAACCTGTCCGACGAAGCCCTCCTCGAGGGGATGGGGCTCGGGGAGCGCGCGGCGGCGTCGGCCTTCGTGAAGCGCTTCCAGGCCCGGGTGTACGGCTTGGCGCTCAGCATCGTCGGCGACCCCGTGCTCGCAGAGGACCTCGCTCAGGAGGCGTTGACGAAGGCGTGGCGCAATGCCGGTGCCTACGATCCGCGCCGTGGTGCGGTGGCGACGTGGCTGCTGACGATCACCCGCAATCTGGCCATCGATGCGCTTCGCCTCCACCGGGCACGGCCGTCCGAGCCGTATCCCATGACGACCTTCGAGATCCCCAGCCACGACCTCGGCCCCGCCGAGGCGGCCGTCCTCGCCGACACGGCCAGGGGGGTCCGGGGCGCGGTGGCCCGGCTTCCCGTCGACCAGCGCCGGGCCCTGGTGCTCGCTGCCTTCTACGGGCGCACCGCCAAGGAGATCGCCGACATGGAGGGCATCCCCCTGGGCACCGCCAAGACCAGGATCCGCGCCGGCATGATCAAGCTGCGGGGCCTCCTCGACCAGGGCACGGTGTCGCCGTGAGCCAGCTCTCCTGCCCCGACGTGGAGGAGCTGGCCCCGGAACTGGCGCTGGGCACCCTGCCCGGGGACCAGCGCTCGGCCGTCCTCGCCCACCTGGACGGCTGCACGGATTGCCGGCGCCTCCTGAACAAGCTGTCCGACACCGCCGACAGCCTGCTGCTCATGGCGCCCGAGGTCGAGCCACCCCCTGGCTTCACCCGGCGGGTGATGGCGGGGTTGAAGCCGGCGCAGCGGCGCCGGTGGCGCCTGGTGGCGCTCGCCGCGGCTGCCGCCCTCGCCTGCGGCCTGGCCATCGGCTACGTGCCGGGCCACCTGGGCTCGGGGTCGCGGTCGGTGGCCATGGTGGCGGTGGCGAGCTTCGTCCACACCGGGGCCGAATCCGCCGAACCGTTGGCAGGGCAGGTCTACGCCCGGGCCGACAAGCCTTCGTGGGTCTTCATGACCCTCCACGGTGCCGGGAGTGAGGAGTCCTACGCCTGCGAGCTCCTGCTGAAAGACGGGCGGACCGTGCCCATCGGCAGCTTCACGATGCACGGCGGCGTGGGGAGCTGGGGGCGGGCGGTCGACGTGACGCTCAGTGACGTGCGCCTGGTGCAGCTCCGGAACGCACAGGGCGACCTGGTGGCCAAGGCGGCGCTCACCGCGAGCTAGAGGGGGCGGAGCCCGGCCACCGCCACTGCCGCGCCGTAGTCCGGCTCCTGCATCTGGTCGGCCACGTACTCGGCATACACGATGGTGCCGTCCCCGTCGACGACGAACAGCGCCCGCTGGAGCATGCGCCACTCCTTGATGAGCACCCCGTAGTCGGTCCCGAAATCCTCGCTGCGGTGGGAGGAGAGGGCGGCGTGCTCGGCCCCCGCGTCGCCCATCCAGCGCTGCTGGGCGAACGGGAGGTCCATGCTGATCGTGTAGACGACGACGCCCTCCGGCGCCGTCGAGGCCCAGCGGCGCGTCTGGACGTCGCACACCGGCGTGTCCAGGGAATTGACGACCGACAGGAGCCGCACCCGGCCCGCCGTGTCGGCGAGCCGGACCGTCGTGATGGCGTTCCCATCGAAGTGGTCGAGGGCGAAGTCGGGCGCAGGGTCGCCGGGGCGCAGCCTGCTGCCCACGACGGTGAGCTGCTCCCCCAGCTCGAAGGCCTCCCCGGTGCGTTCCTCGGTCACGGCGGCCACTCTACCTGCCTTGACAGGGGGAGCCCGCGTGCTACTGTCCGCCTCCATCGTGTCGATTCTGTTTCGTTTTCCGTCCAGGGCAGCGCTGTCCGCAGTCGCCGTCGCCGTCGTGCTGTCTGGTCTGGCCGCCTGCTCCTCCACGTCGCCCTCTGCGTCTTCCACCCGGCCGCCGGCGGGTGGGTCGGCGACGCCGACCGCGACGGCGAGCTCTACGCCGAGCGGCTCCGACGTCTGTGCCAACGTGCCCACGTCGACCGTCACGGCGTCCTTCGGGGGCAGCGCCTCCGTGGCCCAGTCCGGACCCTTCCTCGGCAACCCGGCGTGCACCTACTCGGTGAAGGCGTCCAACCTCGGGGTCGACGGGGCGGTGCAAATCGCCCACATGGCGATCTGGAAAGCCCCGAACTACGAGGTTGCCAAGGCCACCGGGCTGACCAGCGGGGACGTCGTGGTGCTCGGTGTCGGCGACGACGCGTACTACGACCCGAACAACACGGGCATCGTCTTCCACAAGGGCGACACCGTCTACTTCGTGCTGGCCCAGTTCAAGGCTCCGGTCGGGGTCGTCCTCGATGCCGCCAAGATGAAGGCCGACGTGGTCGCGCTGGCCAAGGCGGTCGCCGGGACCCTCTAACCTCCCCTCCTGCCCGTCAGGACCAGGGCCTGCGCGATCCCCAGCGCGGGCGACGCGACGAGCGCGAGGGGCACGATGTTGAGGATCAAGGTCTCGACCGGTCCGGCCGCCTGACTCGTCCCGGGCCGCACGAAGGCGGCGAAGACAGAGAACGGCACCAGGCCGAACAGCACGAGCCAGGCGGACACGGAGGCCATCAGGACCAGCTTCCGCTCGCCCCGGCCCACCCGCCGCACGAACCAGCGGGCGGCGAGGCTGCCGCCGGCCAGCAGGAGGACCTCGAGGAGCGCCAGCAACGTCGGGTGCATGCCGCCATCCTCGCACCGGCTCCCCGTGTGGAGAAGGAAGACGTTGCCCATCCGGGAATTCCCTCTCTGCAATTTCCCCCCGCAGTCCAGCCCGCAGTTGAGGCACAATGGGCCCTATGCCCCCCAAACAGGCCGCGTCCGCCGCGAGCCATCTCGTCATCCGAGGCGCCAGAGAGCACAACCTGAAGGACGTGAACCTGGAGCTGCCCCGCGACGCGCTCATCGTCTTCACGGGGCTCTCGGGATCGGGCAAGTCCTCGCTCGCCTTCGACACCATCTACGCCGAGGGGCAGCGCCGCTACGTCGAGAGCCTCTCCTCCTACGCGCGCCAGTTCCTCGGCCAGATGGAGAAGCCCGACGTCGACTTCATCGAGGGCCTGTCGCCGGCCATCTCGATCGACCAGAAGTCCGCCTCCCGCAACCCGCGGTCGACGGTGGGGACCATCACGGAGATCTACGACTACCTCCGGCTGCTCTACGCCCGGATCGGGCAGCCGCACTGCCCGAAGTGCGGCGCGCCCATCGCCCGCCAGTCTCCCAGCCAGATCGTCGACCAGGTCATGGCGCTCAAGCCGGGGACGCGCTTCCAGGTGCTCGCTCCCATCGCCCGGGGCAAGAAGGGCGAGTTCGAGAAGCTGCTGGACGAGCTGGCCGGCAAGGGCTTCGCCCGGGCCAGGATCGACGGTCTCGTCGTCGACCTGGCGGAGACCGGCGGCACCCGGCTCGACAAGTACTACAAGCACGACATCGAGGTGATCGTCGACCGGCTAGTGCTGAAGCCGGACATCGGCCGCCGGCTGTCCGACTCGATCGAGACGGCGCTCGGCCTCACGGAGGGCATCGTCGGCATCGACCTTGTTGACAACTCGGGCGTCAAGACGGAGACCATCCTCTTCTCGGAGCGGGCCGCCTGCCTCAACTGCGGCCTCTCCTTCGACGAGCTGGCCCCCCGCAACTTCTCGTTCAACACGCCGTACGGGGCGTGCCCCCACTGCGACGGCCTCGGGACGCACCTGGAGGTCGACGCCGAGCTGGTCGTTCCCGATCCCGACCGCCCCATCTCGGGCGGCGCCATCAGCCCCTGGTCCAGCGGGCGGCTCGAGTACTTCGACCGCATGCTGGAGGCGGTCGCCGAGACGTACGGCTTCTCCACCGACACCCCGTGGGGCGAGCTGACCCGCGAGCAGCAGGAGGTCGTGCTGCGGGGCACCGGCGACACGGAGGTCTTCATCCGCTACCGGAACCGCTACGGCCGCACCCGCCAGTACCACACCACCTTCGAGGGGGTCGTCCCGTGGCTGGAGCGGCGGCGGCAGGAGGCCGAGTCCGACACCACCCGGGAGCGCATCGAGCAGTTCTTCCGGGAGGTGCCGTGCCCGGTCTGCAAGGGCGCCCGCCTGAAGCCCGAGTCGCTGGCCGTCACGGTCGGCGGCCTGAACATCTGGGAGCTCTGCCGGCTGTCGGCACAGGAGGCGGCGAAGTTCGTGGGCTCGCTGGAGCTCACCGACCAGGAGGCGGCGATCGCCACCCGGATCCTCAAGGAGGTCGACGCCCGGCTCGGGTTCCTCGTCGACGTCGGTCTCGACTACCTCACCATCGAACGGGGGGCGGCGACGCTCGCCGGCGGCGAGGCCCAGCGGATCCGGCTCGCCACCCAGATCGGCAGCGGCCTGGTCGGGGTTCTCTACATCCTCGACGAACCCTCGATCGGCCTGCACCCCCGGGACAACCGCCGCCTCATCGAGACCCTGGTGCGCCTGCGGGACCTCGGCAACACCCTGATCGTCGTCGAACACGACGCCGAGACCATCCAGGCTGCCGACTACGTCGTCGACATCGGCCCGGGGGCCGGGGAGCACGGCGGGCACATCGTGTACTCGGGGTCGGTGGAGGGGCTGCTGGAGGACCGGGAGTCCATCACGGGTGCCTACCTGGCGGGACGGAGGTCCATCCCGGTGCCGAGGGAGCGCCGCGAGCCCGCCCGGGGCTGGCTCACGGTGCGGGGCGCCCGGGAGCACAACCTCAAGAACATCGACGTCTCGTTCCCCATCGGCCTGTTCACGGCCGTCACCGGCGTCTCCGGATCTGGCAAGTCGACGCTGGTCAACGACATCCTGTACCGGGGCGTGCACCGCCACCTCCTGCGGTCCGCCAAGCTCCTGCCCGGCCGGCACCGCCGGATCGAGGGCCTGGAGCACATCGACAAGGTCATCGACATCGACCAGTCACCCATCGGCCGCACCCCCCGGTCCAACCCGGCCACCTACACCGGGATGTTCGACCACATCCGGACCCTCTTCTCCCAGACCGAGGAGGCCAGGGTGCGGGGATACCGGCCGGGCCGCTTCTCGTTCAACGTCAAGGGGGGCCGCTGCGAGAACTGCCAGGGCGACGGCCAGATCAAGATCGAGATGTACTTCCTCCCGGACATGTACGTGACGTGCGAGGTCTGCAAGGGCCGCCGCTACAACCGGGACACCCTCGAGGTCCACTACAAGGGCAGGACGATCTCGGATGTCCTGGAGATGAGCGTCGAGGAGGCGCTGGAGTTCTTCCGGCCCATCCCACCGATCGCCCGGCACCTGGAGACCCTCACAGGGGTCGGGCTGGGCTACGTCCGTCTCGGCCAGCCCGCCCCGACGCTGTCCGGCGGGGAGGCCCAGCGGGTGAAGCTCGCCACCGAGCTGGCGAAGCGGGCCACGGGCAAGACGCTCTACATCCTCGACGAGCCGACGACGGGCCTGCACTTCGAGGACGTCGCCAAGCTGCTCGCCGTCCTGCAGGGCCTGGTGGACAAGGGCAACACGGTGGTGGTCATCGAGCACAACCTCGACGTCATCAAGACCGCCGACTGGCTCATCGACCTCGGCCCCGAGGGCGGGGGAGCGGGTGGCGAGCTGGTGGCGGCAGGGCCGCCCGAGGCGGTCGCCCAGGCCGGCATGTCCTACACGGGCCGCTTCCTGCGCCCGATCCTGGGGGTGGGGGGTCGCGAGCGGCCGAAGGCAAAACCAAAGGCAAAACCAAAGGCAAAGGCAAGGGGCAGGGTTGGGGCTTCAGCGAAGTGAGGAGCTTTTTACGCGTATGACTGCACAAAAACTCCTCAGTTCCCCACCCGCAGCAACGGGCTCGACAGCAGGGGGGAGGCGATCTTCGACACCCGGCTGAACATAGCGAACAGCCGCTTGGACAGCCCGGCGTCGTGATCCAGGTGGTACATCAGCTCCATGCCCAGGAACAGCGCGACCAGGGCCTGGGCCAGGTCGTGGGTCGAGACCAGCTTGGCCACCAGCGTCCCCTCGATCGCTCGGGAGATGGCCTCCTCGGCGATGGCGACCCACGGTTCCATCTGGGCGACGACCTCCCTCCCCAGGTCCGGGTGCTGGAGGGCGGCGGACACCATCTCGGCCGCCACGGTCATGTGCGAGGAACGGATGTCGTCCAGCCAGAGTGACTCCCCGACCCTCGCAAGGTCCTCGATGGAGTGGATCTCGCCGATCTTGGCCCGGTAGAAGTCCATGCGACGCCGGCAGCTCTCGCCGAGTGCCGCCAGGTAGAGCTGCTTGATGTTGCCGAAGTAGTAGTAGATGAGGGCCTGGTTGCACCCTGCGGACCGGGCGATGGCGCGGGCGGTGGCGCCTCCGAACCCCTCCGTGGCGATGACGTCGATGGCGGCAGCCACAATGCGCTGCTTCGCCTCCGACGACTCGTTGGCTCCTACGGCGTCACGCATTGACTCCTCCACACCGATGTGTTGCCACATTTGAGACCACCCAGGGTCGGGACTTCCTAGGCCAGCAGACGGAGCTCACCGCCCCGGCAGGCTACCTCGTCTGGGTATCGATGGTGACACGTCCACCGGTACGGCGGGGCCGCAACAATTCGCACGCACCCCAGACGGTGGCGGCGGCCACCACCCAGAACGCCCCGAGGGCGAATCCGCCGATCACGTCAGAGGCGTAGTGCACGCCGAGCACGATGCGCGTCGCGCCGACGGCGACGACGATCAGCAGCGCCCCCGACCACGCCGCCAGGCGGGCGGGGCGGCTGGCGTGACGCCGGGAGACGATCCACGCCAGGCCGAGGTACAGGGTGGTGGCGCCGACCGCGTGCCCGGAGGGGAACGAGAAGGTGGACAGGTGCACGAGGGCGCCGGGGGGCCGGGCGCGGTGGACCAGGTGCTTGAGGACGACGTAGGACAGGTCGCCGCCGGCCACGGCGACGGCGAGGAACACCGCAGCCTCCGGCCAGTGGAAACGCCAGATCAGCACCACCATGGCGACGACCGCCACGGCCACGGTGAACCCGGGGCTTCCGAGGACGGTCACGGCCTTGGCCATCGTGGTCAGGCCGGCCGTCCGTTCGGAGGCCACGAGTCGGCTGGCCGGGGCGTCGAGCTGCTCGATGCCCAGCCGGGACACGACGCTCTCCAGTGCGGCGAGGAAGAAGCACGCCAGGACGACGGCGAGCAGCAGTCCCCGGGGCCTCCCGGTCAAGCCCGGGGCACGTAGATGTTGAGCGCGGGCCGCTTCTTCTCGACCTTGAAGTGGCGCGACCCCTCGAACGTCTCCCCGTCCCGGGCCAGGCGCACCGGTCCCGGATCGAGGAACCTGACGTCGAGGCGCCGCACGAGGCTCGCGTCGTACACCTTGCACCGGCCCAGCCTCCCCGTCAGCAGGGCGAGGACGAGGCGGGCGCGCGACCACGGGTGCCGGCCGTCCACGATGCGGACGTCGAGCAGCCCGTCGTCGAGGCGCTCCCGCCAGCTCGGGGCGAAGCCCTGGGGGCGGTAGGCGCAGTTGCCGATGAAGATCATCCACACCTGGAGCACCTCGCCGTTGATCTCGACCTTCACGGGCTCCGAGGCGCGCAGCACCTTGACGAGGGCCACGAGGACCGCAGGCCACTTGCCGATCCGGCGCTCGAGCTTCTCGCGGGCATCGACGAGCTCGACGTAGCTGCCGAAGCTCGCGGTGTTCAGGAACGGCTTGCCGTCGATGGTCCCGACGTCGACCGCCGCGGCGTGGCCGTGCTGGACGGCCTCGACGGAGTCCTTGACTGAGTCCAGGCCGAGGTCCCGGGCGAGGTGGTTCAGCGTCCCGGTGGGCACGACGACGAGGGGAAGGTTGTGGGCCAGCGCCTCCTCCGCCGCGCCGTTGACCGAGCCGTCGCCGCCGGCGATGCCGATGGCTCGGGCCTCGGCGGCCGCCATCCTGAGGGCGTCCTCCATGTCGAGATCCTCGCCCGTCTCGATGACCCTCGCCAACGGCAGGGCCTCCCGGAGGGCGTGGGCCGGGTTCGGCATGAAGGCAGGGCCGGCGGTCGGATTGACGACGAACGTGATCCCGTCTCCCTCAGGGAACGACTCGGTGTCGACCCTGGTGAGGCCGGGGCGGACCTTGGCGGGCTTGTGGGAGGTGAGCGGCCAGAACCTGGTGGTCCCCACGGCCACCGCGGCACCCACCAGGGATCCGGCGAGGACGTCGGCGGGATAGTGGACGCCGGCATAGACCCTGGAGGCGGCCACCGCCGCAGCGGCGACGCCCAGCGGTGCCCCCAGGGCCGGCGACTCCAGCGCCGCGCCGGTGGCGAAGGCGAAGGCCGACGCCGCATGGCCGGAGGGGAAGGAGGCGGTCCTGGGGCTGCGGTGCAGCGGGGTCGTCAGGCCCCTGTCCGGTTCCGGCCGCCCGCGGCGGGCAATCATCTTCAGGGGTCCGTTGACGAGGGCCGACGTCAGCCCCAACGACAGGACGCCGCGCAGGGCCGCCCGGCGCCCGAAGCGGCCGCCGGCCACGGCCATCAGGGCGGCGATCCCCAGCCACAGCAGGGAGTGGTCGGCAGCCCGGCTGAGCGGGATGAGCGTCTCGTCGAGCCGGCGCGACCGCAGCGACGTCGCCTTCCGGGACAGGGAGTGGTCGAGCTTGCGCAACGCGGAGACCGGTTTCACGTCGGTTCATCCTTCCCAGGCTTGCTTTGCTCCGCCTGTGCCCCGGCTGTTATTTGGCGAGCCCGGCGATGACGTTGATCGTCATGGCGATGATGACGGTGCCGAACAGGTACGAGAGCAGGGCGTGGCGAAGCGCGGCGGCGCGGATCTGACGCTTGCTCAGATCGGTATCCGACACCTGGTAGGTCATCCCGATGGTGAAGGCCACGTAGGCGAAGTCGACGTAGGTGGCGTCCCGTTTGTCCTCGTGAAAGTTGATGCCCCCCTGCGGTTCGGTGAAGAAGAGCCGAGCGTAGCGCAGGGTGAATGTCAGGTGGACCACGGCCCATGACAGGAAGACGCTGGCCACGGCCACCACGGTGAGCAGGGCCTTGGCGACGCCGTGTTCGCTGGACGCTTTGACGAGCGACATGAGGACGGCCCCGAGGCTGCCGATCGCGGCGCCGAGCAGCATGAGATCGGCAGCCGTTCGGCTACCGTCCTCGCGGGTGGCGATCCGAGCGGTCTCCTCGGCGCCTTTGCCGGAGATCGATTGCAGAACCCAGACCACGTACACAAGGGCCGCCGCCGACCAGCCAAGCAGGACCGCCGCCTGCCAGGGCGCGAGCCGTGACGCAACGCCTCCCGCCGCGAGACCGGTGGCGACGGCGGCGGCCGCCCGGTGTCCCGCCGAGGCCGCCCGCGACCGCTGTTGGATTGCCAACGTGAACCCCCTCCCTTGGACCTGTGCGCAGGGGTCTTTCCCAGTTTTTAGCAGCGACAAGCGCAGCCCGAAGGGCGAGCCGCGAGCCGGACGGCTCCTACAATGGGTCGATGGCTCACAATGCGGCCTGGCGGCCCCGCAGCGGCGACATCCCAGACTCCAGCGGCGTCTACTTCTTCCGGGATGCGTCCGACCGCGTCATCTATGTGGGCAAGGCGAAGAGCCTTCGCCACCGGGTGCCCAACTACTTCGGCCTCGGCCTGCATCCCCGAACCGTTGCGATGGTGAGCGAGGCGGCCAGGGTGGAGTGGATCGTCACCGCCAACGAGGTGGAAGCCCTCCAGCTCGAGGTCACGATGATCAAGAAGTACCGGCCCCGGTTCAACGTCCGGTACCGCGACGACAAGTCGTACCCCTACCTCGCCGTCACCCTCGACGAGGAGGTCCCCCGGGCGATGGTCGTGCGGGGCAAGAAGCGCAAGGGCGTGAAGTACTACGGGCCGTTCGCCCACGCCTACGCCATCCGGGACACCCTCGACCTGCTGATCCGGGTCTTCCCCATCCGCACGAGCCGGCCGGGGGTCTTCGAGCGGGCGAAGCGGTCCGGCCGCCCGTGCCTGCTCTACGACATCGGGCGGTGTTCCGGGCCGTGCGTCGGGGCGGTCACGCCGGAGGAGTACCGCAAGCACGTCGAGGACTTCTGCGCCTTCATGGACGGCGCGCACGAGCCGGTGATCCGCCGGCTGCAGGCCGAAATGACCGCTGCCGCCGAGGCGCTCCAGTTCGAGCAGGCCGCCCGCATCCGCGACCAGCTGGCTGCGGTGGGCCGCGTCATCGAGCGCCAGCAGATGGTCACCGAGCGTCCCGAGGACCTCGACGTCATCGCCTTCTCGGGCGACGAGCTCGAGGCCTCCTTCCAGGTCTTCTTCGTTCGCCGGGGTCGGGTGACCGGCCGCAAGGGCTTCATCGTGGACAAGGTCGAGGACCTGGACCCGCCCGAGCTGCTCGCCTCGTTCCTCGAGAACCTCTACGGCGATCCGGACGGCCCCACGGGGACCGACGTCCCCAAGGAGATCCTGGTGCCGGTGGTGCCCGCCAACGAGGAGGTCATGCTCGAGTGGCTCGCCATGCTGCGGGGGACGAAGGTGGCCATCCGCGTGCCCGAGCGGGGGGCGAAGCGCAAGCTCCTGGCGACGGTCGAGGACAACGCCAGGGAGGGCTTCTCCCAGAGCCGCCTCAAGCGGGCCAGCGACTTCGCAGCCCGCTCCCGGGCCCTCAACGAGCTGAAGGACCACCTCGGCCTCGACGAGGCGCCGCTGCGGATCGAGTGCTACGACATCTCCAACCTGGGAACGACCGATGTCGTCGGTTCGATGGTCGTCTTCGAGGATGCCCTGCCGAGGAAGTCGGACTACCGCAAGTTCAAGATGCGCACCGTCGAGGGCCAGGACGACGTCGCCTCGATGGGCGAGATGATCCAGCGGCGCTTCCAGCGCTACCTGGACGAGGTGGGCAAGGAGAAGGACCGGGCGAGCCGGTTCTCCTACCGCCCCGGCCTGGTGGTCATCGACGGCGGCAAGGGCCAGCTCAACCGGGCGGTGGAGGTCCTGGCGGACCTGGGCCTGTCCGACATCCCGGTGGCCTCGCTGGCGAAGCGCTTCGAGGAGGTCTACCGCCCGGGGGAGCCCGAGCCCCGCATCATCCCGCGGGGCTCCGAGGCGCTCTACCTGCTGCAGCGGATCCGGGACGAGGCGCACCGTTTCGCCGTGGGGTACCAGCGTACGAAGCGGACGCCCCGGATGACCTCCAGCCTGCTCGACAAGCTGCCCGGCGTCGGGGATGTCCGCAAGAAGGCGCTCGTGCGCCACTTCGGCTCGGTGAAGGGCCTGCTGCGCGCGGCCCCGGACGACATCGCGCTGGTGCCCGGCATCGGCCGCAGCCTGGCAGGAAGGATCTACAACGCCCTGCACGGGCTCGAGCTGGATACAGAGCGAGAAGCGGGCTGACGCGTGACGGCCAGGCCCGACCTCCCCAAGTTCACGATCATCACCGGCCTCTCGGGAGCCGGCCGGTCCGAGGCCGCCAAGAACCTGGAGGACCTCGGCTACTTCGTCATCGACAACCTTCCCCCCGCCCTGATCGACCGCATGGCCAGCCTCGTGTCCGGCCCCGGCATCAAGGTCAAGGAGGTGGCACTCGTCGTCGACGTCCGGGGCGGGGAGTTCTTCCCCGAGCTCGAGAAGGCCCTGGCCGATCTCCGCGAACGGGGGATCCCCTACCGGATCCTGTTCCTCGAAGCCTCGGACCAGACCATCGTGCGGCGCTTCGAGGCCACCCGGCGGCGGCACCCGCTGTCCGAGCGGGTCATCGACGGCATCCACGAGGAACGCAAGCTCATGGCCGGCATGCGGGAGCAGGCGGACCTCGTCATCGACACCACGGAGGTCAACGTCCACGCTCTCCGGGACAAGATCCGCTCGTTCTTCGTCGAGGCCTCGCGCACGGGGTTGGCGGTCAGCGTGATCTCGTTCGGCTACAAGCACGGGATCCCGCTCGACGCCGACCTCGTCTTCGACGTCCGGTTCCTGCCGAACCCCCACTGGGTCGAGGAGCTGCGACCGCTCACCGGGCTCAACCGCCGGGTGCGGGGCTACGTCCTCGGGCAGGAGGCGGCCCAGGGGTTCCTCTCCCGCATCCGGGACCTGCTCGAGTTCCTGCTCCCCGGCTACGTCCAGGAGGGCCGGCACTACCTGTCGATCGCCGTCGGCTGCACCGGCGGCAAGCACCGCTCGGTGGTGATCGCGGACGAGATCGCCCGCTTCCTCCAGGAGAAGGGCTACCCCTGCACCGTCGTCCACCGGGACGTCGAGCGGGAGTAACCCGTTCCCGGCGGGATTAGACTCCCTGCCCGTGACACTCCCCAAGCAGTCGGAGGACTTTCCCGCCTGGTACCAGGCGGTGGTCAAGGGCGCCGAGCTGGCCGAGCCCTCGCTGGTGCGCGGCACCATGGTCATCCGGCCCTACGGCTTCGCCATCTGGGAGCGCATCCAGCAGGCGGTGGACCACCGCATCAAGGCGACGGGCCACCAGAACCTCTACTTCCCGCTGCTCATCCCCTCGAAGCTGCTGGAGAAGGAGGCCGAGCACGTGGAGGGCTTCGCCCCGGAGGTGGCGGTCGTCACCCACGCCGGCGGCGAGAAACTCGAGGAGCCACTCGTCATCCGGCCCACCTCCGAAACGATCATCTGGGCGACGTACGCCAAGTGGATCCAGAGCTACCGCGACCTGCCGCTCCT
>JAOPZY010000151.1 GCA_025963875.1 Actinomycetota bacterium | reverse complement strand
CCCAGCACCGCCGGATCGCCAACCGCCGCCGCGACGGCCTCCACCAGCTCTCGCGGAGCCTCGTGGACTGCTATGACGTCATGGTGTTCGAGGATCTCAAGATCGCCAACATGGTCCGCTCCGCAAGTGGCAGCGTGGAGGAGCCCGGCTCACGGGTGGCGCAGAAGGCGGGGCTCAACCGGGAGATACTCGCTGCGTCCTGGGGGGCGCTCATCTCGATGGTCGCGTACAAAGCGGAGGATGCTGGTCGCGAGCTGATCGTGGTGAACCCCAGGGACACCAGCCGGCGCTGCTCGTCCTGCGGGCACACCGAAGCGGCGAACCGCCCCTCCCAGGCGGTGTTCTGCTGCCGTGCGTGCGGGTTCGAGGACCATGCGGACGTCAACGCCGCCCGCAACATTCTCTGGCTCGGGCTGAGCCTGCGCCGTCAAAAGCGCGAAGCGGAGACCAGCGCGGCATGATCGCGCGGGTTATTTCCTCGCGGGCCCTAACTCCCCCGTACCCCCTACGCCTTCGGGCCCAATACCCTGACGTCGCCCTGCCGGCGGGTGAAGCCTGCCTGATCGAAGTACTCGAGCAGGGGGACCGCGTACTTTCGGCTCGCTCCCACCAGGTCCCGGAACTCGGCCACCGTGAAGGGCCCCGCCGAGGCGATCCGCTGCGTGACGACGTTGCGGATCTCGGCCATCGTCTCCGCCGGGAAGACGAGGTCCTGGCTCACCTGGACAAGCTGACCGGTCCGGACGAGACCCCGGATGAGGGCGGCATCGAAGCGCCGGCCAAGCTCCGGCAGCAGGGGCGGAGCAGCTTTCGCCCCGAGGAGCAGGGCCATGAGCTCGTCCGTCTCCTTGCCCCCGAGCGCCGGGACGAAGTCCGGGGTGCGCAGCGCGGTCGCATCGGCGACGATCTCGCGCCGTTTCGCGAGTTCCTCGACCAGCTCGTCGAAGGCACGGGTGCCCCGGATCTCACTTCCGAGCACCGATCGCACCGCCGCACGGGGCATCCCCGCTTCGAGGGGATGGGACTCCTGATGGCTGCGCAGGGCGGCGACCAGCTTCGCCGATACGGCCCCGAACGCCTGCTCCGAGAACACCACCGACGGGAACCACCGACCTCCGGCAGCCCGGGCCGCCGCCGGATCGAGACCGGTTCGCATTGCCACTTCCTTCACGGGCAGGCTGCCCTCCTCCTCCAGCACGACGAAGAAGTACGCGGCGCGGTCGTCGACGGCAGCACGGCGCCTGGCACGCTCGGCGAGGAACGCGAACGGTTGCCGCCGGCGGATTTCCTGCGGGTGCGCCTCGAGGACGACGCCACCGCCGAGGGTCTCGCCGCGGCCCGCCTCGCGCAGCACGAAGCGGTCGTGCCAGTCGAGGACCGCCGGCTCGGCGAGCGTCAGCAGCGCCAGACCGGTCTCGCCAGGATCGGGCGCGCCTTCCAGGAAACGCAGCTCGGCGTTGAACTCGGTGGAGCCGATGTAGACCTTGAACGCCCCCCGCTCCGTGACCTCGTGGGGCAGGTGCTCGAGGAACCGGATGGAAGCGAGGAACCGGCGCGTCGTCCGCCACAGCCCCGGCAGGGTCACCACGTCGCCCCGCCGGATCGCCTGGGGGTCGAGGCCGACGAGGTTGAGCGCCGTACGGTTGCCGGGCTCGATCTCGTTCAGGCGCCGGTGGTGGGACTGGATGCCCCGGATGCGCGCCCGGACGGCTCCCGGCAGCACCTCGATCTCCTGGTCCTCCGCGAGGCTCCCACCCGTGAGCGTCCCGGTGACGACCGTACCGGAGCCCTTCATCGAGAACACCCGGTCGACCCACAGGCGGGGCCGGTGCCGGTCCTCTGCGGGTGGGGTCGCATCGAGCACCCGGTCGAGCTCAGCCTGGAGGTCGTCCAGGCCGGCCCCGGTCGTCGAGGAGACGGCGAGCACGTGGGCACCGCCGAGCGAGGTGCCGGCGATCCGCTCACGCACGCCGGCCATGACCGCCTCCAGCGTGTCCGCATCGACGAGGTCGGCCTTGGTGACCACGACGACCCCGGCCGAGACGCCGAGCAGATCGAGGATGTCCAGGTGCTCCTGCGACTGCGGCTTCCACCCCTCGTTGGCCGCCACGACGAAGATGGTGGCGTTGATGGCGCCGACCCCGGCCAGCATGTTGCGGATGAACCGCTCGTGGCCCGGGACGTCGACGATCCCCACTTCCCGGCCCGACGGCAGCTTGAGCCAGGCGAAGCCGAGGTCGATGGTGAGTCCCCGACGTTTCTCCTCCTCGAGGCGGTCGGGATCGATGCCGGTGAGTGCCAGGACGAGCGCACTCTTGCCGTGGTCGACGTGACCGGCGGTGGCGACAACGTACACGGCTAGCCGGCAGTGTCCGTGGCGAGCACCCGGCGCAGGGCCTCGGCCACCGTCGCATCCTGCTCGGGGGCGACGGTGCGGAGGTCGAGCACGAGGCGGTCTTCTTCCAGGCGGGCGACCACGGGCGGGTCGCCGCCGATGAGGTCGGCGCGGACGGCGGCCACGGCCCTCGTCCGGGGTGCGATCTCCAGGAGCACGGTGGGAATCCTGCTGGTGGGGGCGGAGCCGCCTCCGGTGGTGGAGAACCCGTCCACCAGCTCGACCTTGGCGTCGACGTCGCCCCCTTGAGAGGGCTGGGAGAGCAGGAGCGAGCGCACCGCCGCAGCCCGCGTCTCGATCTCGCTGGGGGCGAGCAGCGCCATCGACCACAAGGGCAACTCCTCCTCCCTGCCCTCCAGGTAGGCGAGCAGGGTGGCCTCCAGGGCGGCGAGGGTGGTCTTGTCCACCCGGTAGGTCCGGAGCAGCGGCGAGTGCCCCATGGCGGCGATGATCTCCGCCCGGCCCACGATGAGGCCCGCCTGGGGGCCGCCGAGCAGCTTGTCGCCCGAGAACGTGACCACGTCCGCGCCGTCCGCCAGCGACGCCTCGACGGTGGGCTCCTCCGCCAGCCACGGGAGCTGCCTGCCGGCGATGCCGTGGCGCAGCAGCCCGCTGCCGATGTCGTGGATCAGGGGGATGCCCCCACCGGGGGCCGCATGGGCGAGCTCCGCCAGCTCGCGGCCCGTCACGGACTTGGTGAAACCCACCACCTGGTAGTTGGAGGGATGGACCTTCATCACCGCCGCGGTCGACTCGCCGATCGCCTCCCGGTAGTCCCTGAGGTGCGTCCGGTTGGTCGTGCCGACCTCCCGCAGCGTGGCACCCGACTCCTGCAGGATGGCCGGGATGCGGAACTCGCCGCCGATCTCGATGAGCTCCCCCCGGGAGATGACGACCTCCCTCCCCCGGGCGACGGTGGCGAGGACGAGCAGGACGGCCGCGGCGTTGTTGTTGACGACGAGGGCAGCTTCGGCGCCCGTCAAGGTCGTGAGCAGCTCGCGGGCGTGGTCGTAGCGGCTCCCCCGGCGTCCCTCGGCGAGGTCGAACTCGAGGTTGGAGTAGCCGGTCGCGATCGCCTCGACGGCGTCGAGCTGGCGGCGGCCCATGGGGGCCCGGCCCAGGTTGGTGTGCAGCAGGACGCCGGTGGCGTTGACCACGGGGACGAGCCTGCGGCGGCGCCCCGCCTCCAGGAGCCGGGTGGCGGATGCGGCCAGCTGCTCCATGCTGGCGGCAGGTGCCCCTTCGCCGATGGCGACCCTCGCCTCGTCGATCACCCGGCGGGCGGCCGCCGCCTTCAGGGCATGCGGCTCGCCGGCGCCCTCGTTGGTGCCGAGGGCGTCGATCAGGCGGTCTACCTGGGGAAGCTGCCGGAACCCTTCCATGGTGAATTATCCTAAGGCCACCTCGTGGCTAACCTCCCAGCAACCATCCGGCTCCGGGCGAGGCTGTGGCCGCGGATCCGGCACCGGCCCCGCGACATCGCGCTGGCCGCCGTTCTCCTCCTCGTCGGGGTGCCCAGCGTCGCCCTCGGCTTCGCGTTCGCCGCCTTCCTGCTGTTCCCGCCGCCCGTCACGCTGCCGCAGCCCCAGGCCACGACCAACGCGGCGACCAGCCACATCTACGCCGCCGACGGGTCGCTGCTGGCGTCGCTGCACGCCCAGTACAACCGGGAGCCGGTCGCCCTCGACCAGATGGCGACGTCCCTCCAGCAGGCGGCCGTGTCGTCGGAGGACTCCCGCTTCTACCAGCACTCCGGCATCGACCTGAAATCGATCTTCCGGGCGTTGCTCGCCGACGTCCGGGCCAAGACAGCGGTCCAGGGCGGCTCGACCATCACCGAGCAGTACGTGAAGAACGCCTACACCGGCAACCAGCGGTCGCTGTTCCGCAAGTTCCGGGAGGCGCTCGTCGCCGCCCAGCTGGAGCGGACGTACTCGAAGTCCAAGATCCTGGAGAGCTACCTCAACTCGACGTACTTCGGCGAGGGGGCGTACGGGGCCGAGGCGGCGGCCCAGACCTACTTCAACAAGCACGCCGCGCAGCTCACCCTGTCGGAGTCGGCCGAGCTCGTCGGGGTCATCCCGGCCCCCGAGGCCTACTCCCCCTTCTCGCACCCCCAGCAGGCCGAGGAGCGGCGCCTCACCGTGCTGCAGCGCATGCGGGCCGCCGGCGTCATCACGGAGAACCAGCTTGCGGTGGCCAGGGCGATCAAGCCCGTGCTCGTCGCCTCCAAGGTCCAGGTCATCCGCTTTCCCTGGTTCGTCGACGCCGTGCAGCGCTATCTGTCGCAGCGCTACGGCGACAAGGCGGTGTTCTCCGGCGGCCTCGAGGTGACGACCACGCTCGACCCCGCCATGCAGACGCAGGCCGAGAGCGTCATCGCCAAGACCCTGAACCGCCCCGACGACCCCTACGCCTCCCTGGCGTCGGTGGACCCTCGCACCGGGTACGTCACGGCCATCGTGGGAGGCCGCGATTACAGCGCCGAGAAGTTCAACATCGCCATCCAGGGCCGCCGCCAGCCGGGATCGTCGTTCAAGCCGTTCGTGCTCGTTGCGGCGCTGGAGCGGGGGTTGACGGCGGGCACGACCCTGCCCGGCCCGTCGACGATCTGCCTGCCGGCGTGGAAACCCGACTGCCACGTGTCCAACTTCGACAACGAGAGCTTCGGACCGATCTCGCTCGAGACGGCGACGATCCACTCCGTCAACACGTTCTACGCGCAGCTGGTGCTCCAGGTCGGTCCCGACAAGGTGGTGGACGCCGCCCGGCGGATGGGGATCCCCGGACCGGCGTGGCTGCCGGGGCGCTCGGGCTGCAAGCAGACGGCGAACGACCGCTGCCTGACGCTGCTCGAGGCCCTGCCGTCCATCGCCCTGGGGTCGGAGGAGGTGACGCCGCTCGAGATGGCGTCCGCCTATGCGACCCTGGCTGCGGGCGGGACCTACCGACAGCCCAAGGTCGTGTCCCGCGTCACCGACGGGACGGGCCAGCTGCTGGAGTCCGGCCCCTCCGACCCGGTGCAGGCGGTCAGCCCCGACGTTGCATTCGCCGCCACCACCCTCCTGCAGGAGGTCATCACCCGGGGCACGGGCACCGCGGCCACGATCCCCGGGCGCCCGGCCGCCGGCAAGACGGGGACGGCCACCGACTTCCGCAACGCGTGGTTCGTCGGCTACACCCCCGATCTCGCGACGTCGGTGTGGATGGGCTACCGGGACGCGAACAAAGCGATGCGGGGCATCCACGGGGTGGCCCAGGTCACCGGCGGGACCCTCCCGGCAGCGATGTGGTCCGCCTACATGACGGCGGCCCTGGCGGGCGTCCCGGCAACGCCGTTCGTGGCACCCATCAGCCAGCCACCGGACAGCGGCTTCCGCCTCCCGGTGCTGCCGGCCCCCACGCCGAGCCCGGAGCCGTCGGTGACGGCGACCGTCACCCCGACGGTGACGCCGAGCGTGACGGCGACGGTCACACCGGGGCGGCCCACCGCCACCGCATCGGTTCCGGTGCTGCCGTGGCCCTTCGGTCCCCCTTCGCCGGTGCCGTCGCCGTCGAGATCGCCACGGGACCGCTTCGGGCTCGGCGTGCCGTGAGGCTTCAGCGGGGGCAGACCACGACCTCGATGCAGGCCAGGCGCACCGGGACCGCGGTACCGGTGGGGGGCGCGGGAGTCACGGTGGCCGTCGCCGTCAGCACCCCCACGACCTTGCCCTCCGTGTCCACCAGCGGGCCACCGGAGGCTCGGGCGCCGAACACCGCATCGGTCGCGTAGCTCTCGGGCATCGGGCCGATGAGCTTGCCCTTCGAGGCTGCGGCGCCGACCGGGCCGTCGGCGACGCCGACTGCCCAGACCGGCAGGCCCTCGCTGGGGACGGCGCTGGAGAACGCCAGCGCAGGGACCTTGCCGATGCCGACGACGACGAGAGCGAGGTCGTGCGGAGCGTCCCAGCTGTAGACCGTGCCGGTGCGGTCGGACCCGCCGAGGTGCACGGTCACCCTCGGGGTCAACCCTGCCACCGGCGGGGCCACGTCCGTGGGCGTGACCGGGGCTGGGACGCCCTGGGCCGCGGCGATCGATCCCGCGACGAGGTGGTAGTTGGTGATGACCCACGATTGGTTGGCGTTCGAGTTCATGACGAACCCGGACCCCGACGTCCTGCCCCCAGCGGCGTCGGTGCCCTGGACCGTGACGAGCGAGGGGCCGACCGTCGCGATCAGGCGGTTGGCCTGGGCGACCGGTCCCGCCGCCCCGGTGCCGGTCACCGCGTTCGCCCGGTCGGCTTGCTGGAGCTGCGCGACTGCGTCGGCGAGCCGCTGTTCGAAGTCGGACTGCACCGACGTGATCCTGGACTCGAGCCCGGTCAGGCGCCGTTCGTAGGCGATGAAGAAGACGACGCCGGATGCGCCGGCCCCGATGGCGAAGATCAGGACCCAGAGCGCCAGGCCCACGACGGTCCTCGGCAGGACATAGCTCATGAAGTCCCGCCCGACGTCCGGCCTGGGGTCGCGGCGTAGGCCCATCGGGGAAGTCTATGCGCCGCACGGGTCCGCCATCCCGGAGCTATCGTGACGCCCGACCGGGGACCCACTGGAAAGGCGGGAGTGCGTTGGAGGCCTACGAGGCGATCATGAGCCGCCGCAGCATCGGCGCCGTCACCGACGAGCGGCCCGAGCGCGCCGACGTCGAGGCCCTGCTCGACGCCGCCGTCCGGGCCCCCAACCACCACCTGACCGAGCCGTGGCGCTTCATCGTCCTGGCGGGCCCTGCGCGCCACGAACTGGGCGAGGTCATGGGCCGGCGCGTGCGCAGGGAGCTGGCGAGCGACCCCCGGCTGGAGGAGAAGGTGCAGTTCGAGGAGGGCAGGCCGCTGCGGGCGCCGGTCATCCTGACGGCCGTCTACACGCCCTCCACCAATCCCAAGGCCGTCGAGAACGAGGACCGTTACTCGGTCGGCGCCGCCATGCAGAATGTCCTCCTCGCGGCCCACGCCCGGGGCCTCGCCGGCTTCCTGCGGACCGGGCCCGCTGCCACGGACCCGGCGGTGGCCGAGCATCTCGGCCTGGCTCCCGGGGAGGAGGTCGCCGGGTTCATCTACCTCGGCCACCCGGCCCAGGAGGATCCGCCGCCGCCCAAGCCCCGCACCGACGCCGCCGAGCGGACCACCTGGCAGGGCTGGGACTGAGCGGGGCGGATTCTTCTCGGTAGGCGGGAACAATCCGCCCCAGCCGGCTAACGGCGGCCCGCGATCACCCGGGTGGCGCCCAGGGAGTCCTTGTGGCTCTTGACGTCCCGGTAGCCGTTGCGGCGCAGGAGGGCCCCCACCCGCCGGGACAGGTCGGGGCTCACCTCCACCAGCATCCAGCCCCCGGTCCGGATCCACCGCGGCGCCTGGTCGACGAGCGCCCGCACCAGGCCGAGCCCGTCCTCCGACTGATCGGTCAGCGAGGTCTCCGGTTCGAACTCTCGGATCTCCGCCGGCAGGTCGCTCATCATGCTCCGGGCGACATACGGCGGGTGGACCGTGAAGACATCCACCCCGTGCGCGAGGTCCTTCGGCAGCGCGGAGAGCACGTCGCTGCGCAGGAACGTCACGTTGGGGATGTGCAGCCGCTTGGCGTTGGCGCGGGCGAGGGACAGAGCCGGGGGCGAGATGTCGACGCCGAAGACCCTCGCCGCGGGGACCTCCGACCCAACGGCCAGGGCGACGGGGCCGCTGCCCGTGGCGACGTCGACGGCGACGGGCCGCTTGCGACGGCGCAGCCGGCGGACGGCCTCCCCGGCGAGGGACTCGCTCGAGCTCCGGGGGATGAAGACGCCGGCCCTCGTCCGCAGCTCCAGGCCGCGGAAGCTCGTCGTCCCGATGATGAGGGCGGCGGGTTCGCCCGTGATGCGCCGGGCGATCAGGGCGTCGAAGCGACGGTGGGCGGCGGCCGGGACGACCTCGCCGGCGTCCTCCGGGTCATGGCCGATGACGAAGCCGAGCAGGGACGCGGCCTCGAGCCGGGCCATGTAGGGACGCCACAGCTCGATGGCCTCGGAGGCCTTGATCTGCGCCTCGGCCCCGTCGAGGAGCTCGCCGACGGTCGCCGGCATCAGGCGCCGGTCGCCGAAGCGAGCGGTTGGAGCGGCACGGTTACCTCCGGAGGTCGAGACGGGTGCGAGTGGTTATACAAGAACGCCGTCACGCCCCGTCGAGGACCAGCTCCTCGAGCCGGTGAAGCAGCGTCTCGTTGCCCGCGGCGATGATCATGCTCCCGGTGATCTTCACCGCTCCCCCGGCGGCCTCGAGCATGGCCGTGCCGGCGCTCAGATCCCAGGGGTGGGTGTCGTGCTCGTACATGGCGTCGAGCCGGCCGCAGGCGGTCCATGCGAGGTCGAGGGCCAGGCTCCCGCCCCGTCGGATGTCCCGCACCTTGGGGACCACACGGGCGACGACGGCGCCCTGGCGGGCCCGGGTCTCGGCCGAGTAGGAGAACCCCGTCGCGATGAGCGACTGCGCCAGGTCGGTCTGGGAGCTCGGGGTGAGCACGCTGTCGTCGGTGAACAGCTCCCCGCGGCTCGGGTCGTAGATCACGCCGAGGCGGACCCCGCCCTCGAGGCCGATCGACACCGCCCAGTGCGGGATGCCGTAGATGAAGTTGACGGTGCCGTCGAGGGGGTCGATGACCCACGTGTTGCCGGTGGTGCCGGTATGCAGCGACCCCTCCTCGGCGAGCAGCGAGTCGTCGGGGCGCTCCGCCCGCAGCCGGCCGACGATCAGCTCCTCGGCGGCCCGGTCGGCGTCCGTGACGATGTCGGTGGGCGACGACTTCGAGCTCTGCCCGGTCGGGCGGGCCTTGGCCAGCAGGGTGCCCGCCTCCCGGGCCACGTCCACGGCCAGCGCACGCAGCGTTGCAGCGTCGCCCTCGGCGGCTCCCGCCCGGCGCTCAGCCGTCGGCACTGCGCAGGAAGGCCAGGACGACCTCGCGATGGGGATTGTCGACGTTGGGGTCGACGAGTGCGATCGACTGCCACGTGCCGAGCGACACCCGGCCCCCGAACACCGGCAGGGTCAGCGTGGGCGAGATGAACGCAGGGAGGAGGTGGTCGGCGCCGTGGCCGGGCGTCCCGTGGTGGTGGACGTAGTGGTGGTCCTTCGGGAGCAGGAAGCCGAGGCGGTCCCAGAGGTCCTGCTCGCTGCCGGAGCCGAGCTCCATCAGGACGAGGCCCGCCGTGGCGTGCGGGACGGAGATGTTCAGGAGCCCGTCGGTCTCTGCCCGGACGAAGGCCGCCACCTCGCCGGTGATGTCGACGATGGCGCGACGGGCTCCGGTGTCGAGCCGAAGCCGGGCGCTTTTCATCCCGGCAGTCTAGGTGGAGTCGGGCCACCGCAACCTAGCGCCGCCGCCAAGCCCGGCGGGGGGCCCCGGACTCGGGCGGCGGCGCAAGGCCGCGGGGGAGCCGAGTAGTTCGCTCCCTGTAAGGAATTAATTCCCAGGGTCACGGTCGGACAAACGCAGCGCAGCCGATATCCGGCCCATTCACACTACTCGGGCTTATGTTGAAAGGCCAAACACTAATGTTTGAAGGCCAAACGCGTCGGGGACTTTGCGGAGTAGGAAGGGTCGTTCGCCTGCCGCGAGGCCCGGCCCGAGCCGAAGGAGGCGAGGCATGGACACGACCGCGACGGTCGTCGAGGAACCCGTTCTCCCGCCTGAACCGCTGGCCGTCCGGGGCGGGCCCTCGATCGGAGCGGCGGTCACGGGGGCGCTGGTCGTCTATGCCGCGGCCCTGCTCTTCACGCTCGTCACGAGGGCAGTCGCCTCGTACGCCGGCTACAAGCCCTACCGCCTTCCGGTCGGCGGGTCGCACGGCGCGGGGCTCACCGCCGCGGTCGGCATCGGCGCCGGCCTGCTCCTCACCTTCGCCTGGGGCGGGTACACCGCCGGACGGATGGGGCGCGGCAAGGGTTGGCTCAACGGCCTGATGAGCGCGCTGGCGGTCGGGCTGATCGGCGCCGCGGGGCTGGGTATCGCCATGCTGGTCCGGCCGGGGCCGGGCCTCGACCTGCACCTCCACCTGCCCGCCGGTTACCCCCACATCCGGTACCTGCTGTCGCTTTGGGTCCTCGTGGCGTCGGGGGCCTCCATCGCCCTCCTCGCCAGCGTGCTCGGCGGGGCGATGGGCGCCCGTTTCCACACGAGGCTCGAGCGCCGGGTCCTCCGGGAGGAGGCGGAGCGCCGCGAGGCCCGGACCACCTTTGCCGACCTTCGTGCGGCGGTGGCGGAACCGGCTCCGGCGGCCGCCTCCACCGAAGTCATCGCGCCGCCGGGCGAGGGGCTGCCCGCACGGTCGTGACTCCCCCAGGCACACCACCGGCCACGCGGGCCACAACGCAGGGAGCGGATGTCTTCACGATCGGCCACTCCACCCACAACCTGCCCGCCTTCACCACGCTGCTCCGGCGCAACCGGATCGAGCAGGTGCTCGATGTCCGGACCCTGCCACGGTCCCGGCGCAACCCGCAGTTCGACATGGACGCCATCCGGGCAGCCCTGCGGGCGGAGGGCTTCGGCTACGCCCACGTCCCCGAGGTCGGAGGCCTGCGCCAGCCGACGGAGGGATCCTCCAACGACGGGTGGGACAACGACGCGTTCCGCGGCTATGCCGACTACATGGCGACCCCGGAGTTCGCCGAGGGACTCGAGCGCGTCACCCGCCTCGCCGCCCAGCGGCCGACCGCGCTCATGTGTGCCGAGGCCGACTGGCGGCGGTGTCACCGGCGCCTGCTGTCCGACGCCCTGGTCGTCGCCGGCTGGCGCGTGCGCCACATCCTGCCCCGGCGCCCCGACGGCGAGCCGGGCGGCCACCGGGAGCCGCACCCGCTCACGTCCTTCCTCGTCGTCGACGGGGGCCACATCACCTACCCTGCCCTCCAGGCCACCCTCACGTTAGGCTAATGCGTGTCCCTGAATAACCTGACGCGGCACGAAGCATCGGAGCGCGCCGGGCTGATCTCCGGCCCGGCGTATCTGGTATCCCTCGATCTTCTCGACGCCGATGCCGAGACGTTCGGCTGCATGACCGAGATCGTCTTCGACTGCTCCAGCCCGGGGTCCGAGAGCTTCGTCGAGTACTTCGCCCCGGTGGTGACGAGCATCGAGCTCAATGGGCGTCCGGTGGGGCTCGAAGCCTTCGACGGCCACCGCATCCGGCTCACCGGCCTTGAGAAGAACAACGTTCTCAAGGTCAAGGGCCGCTCCGCCTTCCAGCACGACGGGGTCGGCATGCACCGCTTCGTCGACCCCGTGGACGGCGCCGTCTACTGCCACACCGACGCCGAGCCGTACGACATCCACCGGGTCTACCCGTGCTTCGACCAGCCGGACCTCAAGGGCACGTTCGAGTTCTCGGTGCGGGCCGCCGCCGGGTGGCACGTCTCGTCGAACGGCCCGGCCACCCACGTCCCCGACCCGGCCACCGGCGGGTGGTGGCAGTTCGCCAGGACGCCGAAGATGTCGACGTACATCACGGCAGTCGTCGCCGGGAACTTCCACGTCGTCAACGACCGCCACGGCGCCATCGACCTGGCCCTCCTCTGCCGGCAGTCGCTCGCCAGGTACCTGGACGCGGAGGAGATCTTCGACATCACCAAGCGGGGCTTCGACTTCTTCGCCGAGGAGTTCGCCTACCCCTACGTGTTCGGCAAGTACGACCAGGCCTTCTGCCCGGAATTCAACGCCGGCGCCATGGAGAACGCCGGCCTGGTCACGTTCTCGGAGCGCCACATCTTCCGGTCGAGGGTGACCGAGGCCACCCGGGAGGCGAGGGCGGACACGATCCTCCACGAGATGGCCCACATGTGGTTCGGCGACCTCGTCACGATGCGCTGGTGGGACGACCTCTGGCTCAACGAGAGCTTCGCCACCTACATGTCCCTAGTCGCGCTGGTGCGGGCGACGAGGTTCACGAGCGCGTTCACCACGTTCTCGGCCGACTGGAAGACCTGGGCCTACCGCCAGGACCAGCTCCCCTCGACCCATCCCATCGTGGCCGACATGCCCGACATCGAGTCGGTGAAGGTCAACTTCGACGGGATCACCTATGCGAAGGGCGCGTCGGTGCTGCGCCAGCTCGTGGCGTGGGTGGGCGAGGAGGCGTTCACGGCGGGCGTCCGGAACTACTTCCGCCAGCATGCCTTCGGCAACACGACGCTGGACGACTTCCTCGAGGCCCTGGCGGAGAGCTCGGGACGGGACCTGCAGGCCTGGTCGAAGGAGTGGCTGGAGACCGCGGGGGTGAACACGCTTCGGCCGGCAGCCAGCATCGAGGAGGGAAGGTTCCGCTCGTTCGCGATCCTGCAGGAGGCGCCGCCCGACTACCCGACGCTGCGGTCGCACCGCCTGGCCGTGGGCCTCTACGACGACAGCGGCGACGGCGACGGCCGTCTGGTCCGCCGCAGGCGCCTGGAGCTCGACGTGGTGGGGCGGGAGACCGAGGTGCCCGAGCTGGCGGGCGACGCGGTGCCCGAGCTGGTGCTCCTGAACGACGACGACCTGACCTACGCCAAGATCCGCCTTGACGACGCTTCGTTCGCCACCCTCACCCGCCGGCTCAAAGACCTCTCGGACTCCCTGCCCAGGGCGCTGTCGTGGGCTGCGACGTGGGACATGGTCCGGGATGCGGAGCTGGCCACCCGGGCCTACGTGCGCCTCGTCCTGGGCAACGTCGACGGCGAGACCCAGGTGGCGGTGGCGGAGACGCTGCTCAGCCAGGCAGGCTCCGCCGTCCACTTCTACGGCGACCCCGCCAACCACGACGCCGCGCTGGATTCGCTCGCAACTGCCGCCTGGGAGCACCTCGGGGCTGCGGCGCCGGGCAGCGACCACCAGCTCGCCTGGGCACGGGCCTTCGCCGGGTTCGCCCGGAGCGCCGAGCACGTCGCGGCCGCCCGGGGGCTGCTGGATGCGACAGTGACCGTCGAGGGCCTCGTGATGGACACGGAGCTTCGCTGGACCTTCGTCCGGTACCTCGCCGCCGCGGGGGCCGCTGATGAGGGGCTCATCGAGGAGGAGCTCCGGCGCGACCCGACCGACGCAGGCGCCCGCCACGCCGCCGCCGCCCGTGCGGCGATGCCCACGCCGGAGGCCAAGGCGGCCGCCTGGGAACAGATCCTCGATCCGTCGGTGACCTTCGCGACGATGAGGGCGCTGATGGGCGGGTTCCAGCAGCCAGACCAGGAGCCGCTGCTCGAGCCCTATGCGGCGAAGTACTTCGAGCAAATCGGCCCTATGTTCGAGACCCGCAGCCTGGAGGTCGCCATCGGCTTCACCAACGGCATGTACCCGAGGATGCTCGTGCGGGAGGACATCGTGGCGATGACCGACGACTACATCGCCACGTTCAACCCCCCGGCCCCGGCGCAACGCCTGCTGCGGGAGGGCAAGGACGCCATCCAGCGCTCCTTGCGGGCCCGGGCCTGCGACATCGCCGCCGCTGGGTAGCTACCGCCGTTGGTGGGTGAACAAGTCGTCGGTATTCGGGGAAAATCTCACCCGCCCTATTCTTCAGTCGTGGCTCGGCGGGGCCTGGAGGCCCCGGGCCTTCTCCTCGTAGCGTGCGGCGACGAACAGGAGGTCCGACAGCCGGTTGAGGTAGCGCAGCACGACCGGGTCGGGCAGCAGGCCCTCCCGCTGCATGGCGACGGCCGAGCGTTCGGAGCGGCGGACCACCGACCGTGCCAGGTCGAGGGCGGCGCTCACCGGGCAGCCGCCCGGCACGACGAAGTAGTCGGGCAGCGGAGCGACGGCGGTGAGGCGGTCGATCGAGGACTCCAGGGCGGCGACCATGTCCTCGGTCACCTTCGAGATGCCCGGCCGGAGCTTGGCGGCGTTCTCGTTGGCGGTGGCGAGCTCGGCCCCCACGACGAAGAGCTGGCGCTGGAGGTCGAGCAGCAGGTCGGCGAGGCCGTCGGCGGCGGGTTGCAGGGAGCGGGCGAGGCCGAGGGCCGCTACCGCTTCGTCCGTGCCGCCGTAGGTCTCGGTGCGGAGGTCGTCCTTGGCGACCCGGCCCCCGTAGAGAAGACCGGTGCTGCCGTCGTCCCCGGTCTTGGTGTAGATCTTCAGGAGCGAGTGCTCCTAGTGGCGGTGGCCACCGGCCGCCGGGGTGACGATGAGCGGCAGGGACTTGCGCTGCGAGGGCTTGCGCTTGGGCTTCGGCGGGAAGTAGAGCTCGAACTCGTCGACGATGGCGCCGAATGCCTGCGCGGAGCGCGAATCGGGCAGGGCGACGACCGCCGGCTGGCCGTTGTCGGCGAAGTCGCGCATCGGCGGGTCGAGGGGGACCTGACCGAGCAACGGGGCGCCGAAACGGTCGGCAAGCTCCCGGCCGCCGCCGGAGCCGAAGGGATAGGTGCGCTCGCCGCAGTGGTCGCAGACGGCGTAGGCCATGTTCTCGATCACGCCGCCGACCTTCATGCCGACCTTGTTCGCCATGTGGCCCGCCCGCTCCGCCACCCGCTCCGCTGCCATCTGGGGCGTCGTCACGAGGATCATGCGGGTGCCAGGGGCGAACTGCGCCAGGGAGATCGAGATGTCGCCGGTACCGGGGGGCATGTCGATGAGCAGGTACTCCGGCTCCTCCCAGTGCACGTCGGAGAGGAACTGCTGGAGGGCCTTGTGGAGCATCGGCCCCCGCCAGACGACAGGGTTGTCTTCGGGGACGAAGTTGCCGATCGAGATCATCTTGAAGCCGTGGGCCTCGGGCGGGATGATGAGCCGCTCGTCGACCACGGTCGGGTTCTCCCGCACCCCCAGCATGCGGGGGATCGAGAAGCCCCAGACATCGGCGTCGAGGAGGCCCACGGTGTGGCCCCGCTTGGCGAGCATCGCGGCGAGGTTGACGGTGGTCGTCGACTTGCCGACGCCCCCCTTGCCGCTGCCGATGGCGACGACCGTCGTGGAGGAGTCCGGCCCGGCGATCGGTGCGATGTCGTTGTTCTGCCGCAGGCCCCCGACGAGGGACTTGCGCTCCTCCTCGGTCATCGCGCCGAGGTTGATCTGCACTTCGGTGATCTCGGGGAAGCGGTCCTTCAGCTTGGCCGGCAGGACCTCCTGGAAGAACGACTTGAGGGGGCAGCCGGGGATCGTGAGGGCCAGATCGACCGTGACGCGGGAACCCTGCAGGTCGATGCCGCGGACCATGTTGAGCTCGACGATGCTCCGGTGGATCTCCGGATCGTTGATCTCGGCGAGGACGGAGCGGATCTCTTCGATGGTGGGCATGCTCCCAGGGTAGCAGAGGGTGCCCCCGGCTCGGCCCGGAGTTCGCGGGGAAACGGCTACGCTGGAAGTCCGTGTACAGCGCACAGCTTCTCGACCGGTTCTACCACCCCCGCTGGGTCGGGAATGTCGCAGCGCCATCGGCCTCCGCCACGGAGGGAAACCCCACGTGCGGCGACGTGGTCCAGATCGACATCCAGGTGACCGACGGGCTGATCAGCGTGGCGAGGTTCCGCACGCTCGGCTGCGCGGTCGCCATCGCCGCCTCCGACGCCCTGTGCGACCTCGCCACCGGCCAGACGGTGACCGCAGCGAAGTTCCTGCACGTCGACGAGGTGATCGCCGTGCTGGGGGGGATCCCCCCGAGGCGGGAGAGCTGTGCCGCCGCCCCGCTGGCGGCGCTGCGCTCCGCGCTCTTCAGCGTCAGCGGAGGGCCAGCCGCAGCGCGTAGAACAGTGCCGGAGCCGACAGCAGGCCCGCCTGCAGGGCATTGAGGACCCCGCCGGGGAACGGCGAGCGGTCTTCGTCGGCCTGACGGGGCTCGTGTTCGGGGCGGATGAGCGCCCAGGCGAGCATCCCGAGGGTGAGGGCGCTGCCGACGGCAAGACCGATCTCGATGACGAGGCGCGGCCTGACGGGCAGGTCCATCAGCGACAGGAGGGCGGCGACGCCGATCAGGGCTCCCCCCAGGCCCGCCACGGCGCCGGACATCGTGGGGATCGGGCAGAGGTGCGGGGCGAGGGCCGGGCCCCGTAGGTAGGTGTCCCCCACCCACCTCGCGGCGTGAAAAGCGGCGACCACGATCACGAGACCCAGGATCAGGCGGGCGCCGCCCCCGAGGCGGAGCAGGATCAGGTAGGCGGAGCAGAAGCCCAAGTAGAGCGCGGTGAGGAGGAAGGCGGCGATGGACTCGACGGCTGCCCGGCCGGGCCGGCCGAGAACCCAACGGGCGGCAGCCACGAAGATCAGGGCAGCGACGGCTTCCGCCAGCCCGGGCTCCCGGAAACGGAAGACGGCCACCGGCAGGAGCACGGCGCCCGCCGCGTAGAGCAGCGGCGGGGCGTTGAGGCCGGCGGCCTCGAGGTCCCGGGCAAGCACCGCAGCCCCCACCGCAGCCGCCAGGGCGACGACGACCAGCAGCAGGCCGGCGCTCACCTGCGAGGCGGCGAGTGCGGCGAAGGTGAGGCCGGCGCCGGCCACCACCCGTGACCCGAGCCCCGGGGAAGCGCTGCCCGTTGGGTTGCCCATTGGCAAGTCCGGCCGCATCTCGCGCCCGCCCTCAGACGAGGACGGCAAGTCCGTCGCGGATGAGCTCGACCTCCACCTCGGTGCGATCGTCGACAAACTCGCCGTCGACGTGGACCGAGAAGGGAGCGCCGGACGACGTGGCCTTCACCCCGCCCAGGTCGTGCAGGTACAGGACCTGCTTGAAGTGCACGTGGCCGCCGCCCGAGAGGGCGGACCAGGCGAGCCGGGGGACGTAGGAGAGCGGGAAGGTGCGCATGGCGACGACGTCGAGGCCCTCCTCGAGCCGGGCCTCCGGGGCGAGGGTGACGGGGTGGTCACCGACGTAGCTGAGCTGGGACATGTTGGTGATGAGCGCAACGACGACGCCCTCGGCAACGTCGCCGGCCGAGAGCTGGATCCGCGGGCTACCGGCGCCGTTCCGGCCCCGGTGGTCGCGCACCGCGGCGCGGAAGGCGGCCTCCAGCAGGTGGCGACCGGGGAACCGGGGGCCGCTGCGGCGCTCGACCTCGGGATGGTGCTCGTTGCGTGGGCGGAGCCCGAGGCCGCAGGAGACGAGGAAGCAGCGTCCGCCGGTCCTGCCGACGCTGATGCGGCGGGTGGTGTGCTCGCGCAGGCCGTTGAGGAGGCGCCCGGTGGCGCCGACGATGTCGGCGGGGAGGCCGAGGTTGCGGCACACGACGTTGGCGTTGCCGCCGGGCAGGATCGCCAGAGGGGTGTCGCTGCCGACCATCCCGTTGGCCACCTCGTTCAGGGTGCCGTCGCCACCGAAGGCCACGACGAGTCCGTAGCCGCTGCGGACGGCTTCGGAGGCCACCGCGGTGGCATGCCCCGGGGCGGCCGTGTCGACGACCTCCAGGCGAAGGTCGGAGGACAGCGCCTTGACGATCACCTCCTTGACGTGCTGGGAGGTGGCCTCGGCGGCCGGGTTGGTGATGAGGACGGCTTCCTGCATGGTGGGGATCCTATGCCCGGAACACAGGAAACCCACACGCGCCCGCCTGGCGGCACGCTTCGGGGCATTCGTCCCGGCGCGAGCGAAGTCATTCCGCCCGTCACTTCGGACGGATCCGCCACTGCGCGTGGTGACCACTCGCCTACCGCGCGCCCTCTGGCCTGGGATGCAACACTAGATCGACATGGTCCGCTTGGTGTGGTTGGCCGCGAACCGCGACGACCCCGAGGAGTCGTTCACTCCCCTCGCGGGAATCCGCCCCGCTCCCGAACCCATGGCGTTCAGCGCGGCGAGCCCCGAGGCGATCGCCCGGCGGCTCCCGAACGTCATCCTCGTCGACGCCCGGGGGCAGCCCGAGGACGCGGCGGCCGCGATCCAGAAGCTGCGCAACGACACCGAGGCAGCCTTCCTGGCGGTCCTGCTGCCGGGGGACCTCGTCACGTTCGATTGGGCCTCCGGGGCTGCGGACTTCGTCGTTGAGGGGTGCTCGACCGAGGAGCTGATGGCGAGGATCAACCAGCTGGCTTCGCCGACGGAGACCGATCCCGCCGACCTCATCCGGCGGGGGCCGATCTCCATCGACCGGGAGCGTTTCGAGGTGCGGGTCCGGGGCGATCGCCTCGACCTGACGTTCAAGGAGTTCGAGCTCCTGGCGTACCTGGCGGCCCGGCCCCGGCGGGTGTGCTCGCGCAGCGCGCTGCTGCGGGAGGTCTGGGGCTACGACTTCTTCGGCGGCACGAGGACCGTGGACGTGCACATCCGGCGGCTGCGGGCGAAACTGGGGCCGGAGGCCCACGTCATCGAGACCGTCCGCAACGTGGGGTACCGCCTGTCGCTGTAGTGGCGTTGGGGTTGGTGTTGCTGGGTTGCTCCGAGGTTGGTCGCATTTCGCGCGCCTGTGCGCGATCCGCTCCTATCCTCAGCCCTCCTCCTCGTCGGGGGCGGTGTCGCCAACCACGGTGAGGGGGCCGAATCCGGCCTCCTTCAGCGGCGCCTCCAGGGCGGGGTCCCCGACGGTGACGATGGCGATGCGGTCGGGACGCAGGTGGTCGGCGGCGGCCCGGTTGGCTTCCTCGACCGTGACCGCCTGCATGGCGGGACGGTAGGTCTGGAAGTAGTCCTCGGGCAGGCCGTAGACCACCATCCGGGCAATCGCCTGCGAGATGGCCTCCGGCGTCTCGAAGGCGAGCGGGAAGATGCCGACGAGATAGTCCTGGGCGAGGGCGAGCTCGTCGGGCGTCACGCCCTCGTCGTGGAGGCGGCGGATCTCCGTGAGGACGTCGTCGATGGCCTCGACGGTGACGCCGGTCGCCACGGCCGTCCCCGCCCCGAACGGTCCGGCCTGGCGGCGGAAGTCGAAGTAGGCCCGGGCGCCGTAGGTGTAGCCCTTCTCCTCCCGGAGCTTCAGGTTCAGGCGGGAGGTGAACAGCCCGCCGAGGATCGAGACCATGAGCGTGATCGGCAGGAAGTCCGGGACGAGGCGTGCCACGCCGACGTGGCCGACGACGATCGACGACTGGACGGCGCCGGGGCGGGCGACGAGGGTCACCGAGGTGGATTCCAGGGCCTCCGCGACCGGCGGCGTCCCGGGGGCGGGGGCGGCGCCCTGCCAGGTGCCGAAGAGGTGCGCCGCGATTGCCGGGACGTCCACGCCGCCCAGGTCGCCGGCGACGACGAGCGTGGCGTCCTGCGGCCCGGCGTAGCGGCGGTAATGCGCCTCGATGGCATCGCGGTCGAGGCGTCCCACCGTGGCGGCCGAGCCGCCGGAGGGCCGGCCGTAGGGTGAGTCGGGCGTGTAGATCGTCGGCAGGAAGGTGATCTGTGCCCGCTGGTTGGGGTCGGCGTACTCCTGCTTGATGTCGTTCAGGCGCTCCGCCCGCAGGCGGGTCACCTCCTCCGCCAGGAACGTCGGGTGCAGCACGGCGTCGGCCAGCAGGCCCAGGGCGGGCTCGAGGCGGCTGACCGGCACGACGACGCTGCCCTGGAGCGAGTCCCATCCGGCGTCGACGCTGATGTCGGCCCCCAGGCGCTCTGCGGCGTCGGCAAAGGCTGCGGCGTCGAGGGATTCCGTGCCCTCGGTCATGCTGCGAGCGGCGAGGGTTGCCACCCCGGCCAGCTCGGCAGGCTCCCGGGCGATGCCGCCCTCCATGATCAGCCGGGCCGAGCCCACCTGGCGCCCGGGCAGGTGGCAGGCGATGACCTGGAGCCCGGAGTCGAGCCGGGTGCGGGAGAAACCGGGAAAGGTGTAAGGCCTCGGGGTGCCGGGGCCAGGCCGGATCGAGGCATGTGCGCTCGAGACGTGGGCGCTCATGCCGACCCCTCGGGGACGTAGCTCAGCACGACCCGGTTCTCGGGGACGAGGATCGCCTCGGTGGCCTCGCGGATCTCCTCCGGGGTGACGGCGAGCAGGCTGGGCAGGCGGTCGTTCATCATGCGGGGCCGGTCGAAGAGGGTGGCGTACATGGACAGGCGGTCGGCCCGCTCGGCCACCCGCTGGAGGGATTCGAGCTCGTCCCGCTCGACGGTGGCCCTGGCACGGGTCATCTCCTCCTCCGTGGGCGGTTCCCTGGCGAGACTGGCGACGCCCTCGTGGTACGCCTCCTCCAGGGCCTCCAGTTCGCCCTCGTTGCGGGCGGTGGACCATCCCATGGCGAGCGCTGCGCCGCCGATCCATTCATAGGCACCGAGGCCCACGTCCTGGGCCAGCTCCTTGCCCCGGACGAGGCGGTTGTAGAGGCGGCTGCCCTTGCCCTGGGCCAGGACGATGGTGGCCATGCTGAGGGCGTCGAACTCGGGCGTCCCGAGCGGCGGGGCCCGGTAGCCGAAGTACAGGCGCGACATCGGGACCCGGTCGGGGACGACCTGGCGGACCTCGGCCCCGATGTGCGGCGGCAGTGCCCCGTCCGGCGGCGCCGGGGTGTTGGGATTGGCGGGGATCGGGCCGAAGTGCTTCTCGACCCAGGCCCGGGCGACGTCGGGCTCGAAGTCGCCGACGATCGACAGGACCGCGTTGTTGGGGGCGTAGTAGGTGCGGAAGAACGCCCGCACGTCCTCGAGCGAGGCTGCGTCGAGGTCCTTCATCGAGCCGATGGTGGAGTGGTGGTAGGGGTGGCCCTCGGGGAACACGGCCGCCTGCAGCTTTTCCGACGAGCTGCCGTAGGGCCGGTTGTCGTAGCTCTGGCGCTTCTCGTTCTTGACGACGTCGCGCTGGTTGTCGAGCGTCTCCTGGCCCAGAGCGTCGAGGAGGGTTCCCATGCGGTCGGCCTCCAGCCAGAGGACAAGCTCAAGATGGTGGCTCGGGACCGTCTCGAAGTAGTTCGTGCGGTCGACCCAGGTCGTCCCGTTGAGCGTGCCGCCGGCGCCGGAGATGAGCCGGAAGTGCTCGGCCTTGCCGACGTTGCGGGACCCCTGGAACATCATGTGCTCGAAGAGGTGGGCCAGGCCGGTCTGGCCGGGGACCTCGTGGCGGGAGCCGACGTTGTACCAGATGTTGACCGCCACCACGGGGGCGAGCGGGTCCCGGGACATGATGAGGCGCAGCCCGTTGCTGAGCCGCTCGTCGGTGAAGTTGACCGTGGGCGCCTGCCCGTTGCCTGCCGTCATGGGGGCCTCCATCAAGTAGTCCAGCTTCGTCAGGCTTCGTGAGGTCGGCGGAAGGGGCCAGAGGCTCGCATTCTATGGCCTACCCAGGGTAGCGAGAGCCGGGGTGCATCGGACGATGTGTGTTGCGAGGGCGGGGGCGGGCCCCTGAGGTTTCTTGGTGGTCCGCCTTGTCTGATCATTGCCTTAGACATAGTGCATGAGTGCTATGGTCTTAGGCATGAATGCCATATCGGAATTGCTCTTGGAACGTCGGGAAGAGGCCGCCTTGAGCCAGCGCGCGGTGGCCCGGAAGCTCGGCGTGAGCCCCCAGACGTACGTGTGGTGGGAGCGGGGGGCCGTAACACCGAAGGCAACGGCGGCCGGCGAGCTGGCGGAGTGGCTGGGCCTTACGA
>JAOPZY010000118.1 GCA_025963875.1 Actinomycetota bacterium | reverse complement strand
CGGGCGTCGATGTAGAGTCGCCGGATCTTCCCGGCACAGAGCCGCTGCCGCAGACCGCCCGGAATCATCAACGCGCCCAGCCATGCCATGTTCTCGGTCATTGCCGCGTTCGGCGGAGAATCCGTGAACGATTCCATGACATCCTGTACGCGCTCCCAATCGGCAACGGAGAGCGGCCGTTCGTCAACGGCGGCATGCGGATGCCCGGGCCTGTGCCACGTGCGCACGAGGGTGCGCTCCCACGGGACTATCTGTTCGCACAGTTGCGTCACAAGTCGGTGCTCCTCCGGATCGGCAGAGAGGGAAGCCGCCGGACGGATGGTCGGGCACAGGGCATCGAAGACACCGCTCTCCAGCTCTTGCAGCTCCTGGTACAGGGTCTCGAGTTCATCCTGGAGACCGGCAGCTCTTCGAACTGCCCAGGTGCGGTCGAACGCAATCGGGTCATCCGCCGAGACGCGGAGGCCGTGCTCCCGTTCAATGATGCGGCGCACGACTTCACGCACAGGGGATCCCTTCTCCTTCTCCGACCCACCCAGCCAGTCCCGCCGCGCCTGACCTCCCTGTGCATCCGCTTCGAGAATCGCATTGACCTCCACGACGGTATCGGGGTCGCCGCTTTCGACCGCACACAAGATGGCGACGGCGTAGACCCAGGAGTGGAGGCGGCTGAAGTCCGTGCGCTCCGACCCCTGACGGAACTGTCCCCGCATGTCCCTGAGAAGGTAGACCGCTCGTCTCGCCAGGCCGAGCGCCGCCTCCGGCGTGTTGGTCTGCCGCTCGAGCTTTGCGAGGGAACCAGTGGCAACGGCCTCGCCGTCGCGGTGGCCGAGCATCTGGTAGATCTCGATGGCCGCCTGGAGCTGCTCCCGTGCCTCGGCATGGTACTCGTCGTCTCGCAGGCACTGACCGAGGCGGCGACGGGTCAGCGCCTCGCCGGCCAGGTGACCCCGCTGCACGTAGACAGCAAGCGCATGCCACTGCAACCGACGGGCTTCCACCAGATCGCCCTGGAGCCGCAGGTGCGCTCCGAGCGCACCGCAGGCGTGGGCTTCTCCGAGCGTGTCACCCGCATCGGCGAACAGGCTCATGGCATGGTCGAGTTGAGCGGTGGCAAACTCGGAGAAGGGCTCCTCGTCAGCGTAGTATCTCAGGCTGGCGATCTTGCCCAGATCGAGAAGGCAGAACGCCTGCAGCCTTCGAAATCCCTGCTGTTGAGCGATCGTCAGGCCAGCCCTGAGGTCGGTCTCGGCGAACTCCAGCCGGCCGGCAAGGCGGTGGCAGAAACCGCGACGAGCCAGCAGGCGGCACTGGAGGTACGGGTCTGCATGGCCGCACAGACCGAGGGCGGTTCCCAGCTGCCGGACGGCCCCCTCCAGGTCGCCGGCCTGGTGAGCAACCTTCGCCTGAAAGTAAGCTACTCGGGCGGCGGTGCCGGAGGATACCCGGCACAGCAGCGAGCGGGCCAGTCCAACGTGGCGGCCGGGGTCCTCGCCGCCCTCGAAGGCTACCTTGGCTAGCTCCAGGTGGGCACGTATCTGCCAGTCGTCATCGGCGATCGATTTCGCGAGCCGAAGAGCCCTGGTTGCTAGACGCTTGGCTGCGTCCGGTTGGCAGGCATGCCGCTTGTTGTCGGCCTGATACACCAGCACGCGGACCTGGGCAGCGACGTCGCCGGCCCCCTTGGCTTCCCGGGCGAGAGCAGCGAGCTGCGTGGCCACGTCCCGCAAGGCAAAGTCGGTCTCCTGGAGGCGCCGCGCCTGCCCGATGCGCGTGCTCAGCTCGGATCCTCCTTCTGGCGTCAGCGCCGTCGGGCGGGGTGCTGCGCTCGACCGGTCCTGTTGCGCTCGTCGGCTTGACGTTGACGCCGCGGTCGATGCAACCGTGCTGAATATCTGCAGGTCTTTCTGACAGAAGCTACATCGCGCGACATGAGACTCCTCCTCGGGAAGCCATTCGCCGCTGGTTGCCGCCTCCCGGAGGCGTGGAAGCGATGGACATGCGGCGCGCGGGGCCTTGAAGTTCTCCCACGCGCAGGGGCCATCGCCAGCGTGCTCGTTCAGCAACCTGGCCAACGCGAACCTGTCCACGGTTCCAGGACCTCCTTGAGTTCTCTAGACCGCCGGTCTCAATCGTTCAGTAGCTCCAGAAGCTTCTCCCTGGCCACGCGCACCTTGCGGTCCGCTTTGGCGGGCAGCCAGCCCTTGATGCACCCGACCTCGAGGTTCGACATCCCGAGGTTCTTCATTTCGATCACGTCCTTCAGCTCCGGAGGGAGTCTGTCCAGAGCCTCACGGAGCCGAGCCACTTCCATCGGAATATCGTCGGATTGCTGTCCACCGGAGAACCAGTCCCCACGGCGGGGCTCGGGTATCTCCCCATGGGGAATCTCCCGGGCCCGGCGCTGCCGGACCTTGTCGACAATCATGTTTCGCGTGATCGTCTTCAACCACGCCTCGACAGCCCGCTCACCATTCCAGGCGCCTTTGGTGCCCTTCGATCTGGCGACTCGCAGGAGGACCTCCTGGACGACGTCCCACGCCTCATGCGGAGAGGGGGGGCCGCCGCACTCCCGGATGACCAGGAAGAGGAATGGGACAGCCTTTGTGTAGAACACCGCGAACGCCTCGCCGTCGCCTCCTCCGTAGTAGTGGAGCAGGAGGTCGCCACGGTCCATGGCTACGTAGTTTGGAGGCCCGGCGGGGCCCCCCGACGGAGACATCAAAGTCGGCGCTCTCCTTCCGCACGGTGGCGCAACTCAAATCGTCGTACGGCCCAACCCCCCGGACTCCTCCTCAGCGCTGTCGCATCACGGCACTGTTGTCATCTCGATGGCACCTCCTCCGCATGGGTGACCACTCAGGACCCTTACCAACCAGGACGCTCGTGAACCGAAGAATCCTCGTCTTTGCCGAAAAAATTTCGCTGGTCCCGGACCTTAGGAGCCCAGCGCGCACATGCGCGCGTTCTGCGCCCAAGTTCGGCCAGGGCGAGGCCGGCCCCCACCCGCCCCGGCCCCTGTCCTGTGACTATGCTGGGCGCGTGACCTCTGCTACGAACCCTCTTCCACGCGCCTCGGATCTGACAGACCGGACGGACCTGCTCGCCCTCAGCGGGGTGCGCGTATGGACGCCCGAGGGCACGGTGCTCCTCGACGGCATCGACTGGCAGGTCCGCCCCGGCGAGCACTGGGCCCTCCTCGGTCCCAACGGCGCTGGCAAATCCACGCTGCTGCGCATCGCCGGTGGCCTGCGCCACCCGAGCGCCGGGACGGTGGACGTTCTGGGCCGCCGCCTGGGCAGGGTCGACGTCCGAACGCTGTGGCCGCTCATCGGGTTCGTGAACCCGTCCCTTCGGCCGCCGCCGCTGGACCTTGCCGTCGAGGACGTGGTCCTCACCGGCGCCACCGGCACCATCCAGCCCCTCTGGGAAAGCTACGGCCCCCCCGAGCGCCGCCGGGTGGCCCGGCTCCTCGAGGTCATGGGGGTCGACCGCCTCGTGGGCCGGGAGTTCGGCACCTGCTCGGACGGCGAGCGCGGCCGGGTCCTCATCGCCCGGGCCCTCATGCCGGCGCCCCGCCTCCTGCTGCTGGACGAGCCCACCGCCGGCCTCGACATGGCCGGCCGGGAGGACCTGCTCGCGGCCCTGGCGCAGCTCGCCGGCGAGGAGCCCGACCTGGCGAGCGTCGTGGTGTCGCACCACCTGGAGGACCTGCCGGTGACCACCGACCATGCCCTCCTGCTCGACGGGGGCCGGGTGGTGGCCAGCGGGGCCGCGGACGACGTCCTGACCGACGACGTCGTGAGCCGCTGCTTCGGCATCGCCGTCCGCATCCACCGCACCGGCGGCCGCTGGACCGCGGTGCACCCGGCGGAGGTCCCATCGCGGTGAGCGAACTCCTCGACGAGACCACGGAGGTCACCCAGCAGCTCATCCGCAACGCCTGTGTCAACGACGGTTCCCCGACCTCGGGCAACGAGATGAAGAGCGCCGAGATGCTGGCCTCCTACTTCGACGGGTCCGGGGTCGACCTCGAGATCTACGAGCCCCTCCCGGGGCGGGGCAGCCTCGTCGCCACCATCGAGGGCAGCGACCCGACGGCCCCGACCCTGCTGCTCATGGGCCACACCGATGTCGTCCCGGTCAACGAGGACGACTGGCAGCGTGACCCGTTCGGCGGCGACCTGGTCGACGGCGAGGTCTGGGGCAGGGGCGCCATCGACATGCTCTGCCTGACGGGCTCCATGGCCGTCGCGGTCCGCCACCTCGCAGCGAGCGGCTGGCGACCGAAGGGAACGCTCAAGTACCTGGCGGTGGCCGACGAGGAAGCCGGGGGCGAGTTCGGGGCCCGATGGCTGCTCGCCCACCAGGCGGATGCCGTCCGGGCCGACTACTGCATCACCGAGGCGGGCGGGTTCGACCTGCCGCTCAGCTCCGCCGGCGGCCCCAAGCTCCCGGTGATGGTCGCCGAGAAGGGCGTCTACTGGTGCACCCTGCGGGTCAGGGGCACTCCAGGCCACGGCTCCCGCCCGTTCCGTGGTGACAACGCCATCGTCAAGGCCGGCGAGATCATCCGCCGGCTGTCGGAGTACCGGCCCGCGACGGTCGTGCCCGACGTCTGGCGGGGCTTCGTCGAGGGCATGGAGCTGGCCCCCGAGCTTGGGGCGGCCCTGCTCGATCCCAACGGCATCGGCCAGATCTGCGAGACCGCCACGGACGCCTCCTACGCCCGGTTCGTGCACGCCTCGACCCACACGTCGATGGCCCCGACGATGATGCGGGCCGGGACGAAGGCCAACGTCATCCCGGACCGGGCGAGGCTGCAACTCGACATCCGCACGCTGCCAGGACAGACCGAGAACGACGTGGAAGCGATGCTCGCCGACGCCCTCGGCGAGCTCGCCGGGTCGATCGACATCCATGTCGACACCCACGATCCCTCGACCGCATCGCCGATGCAGACCCCCCTGTGGGACACGATCCAGCGGGTCTCGTGCCGCCTGGTGCCCGGTGCCCAGATCGTGCCCTTCCTGGCGACCGGCGCAAGCGACGCCCGCTTCTTCCGGGCCTTCGGGACCGCCGCCTACGGTTTCGGCCTCTTCAGCGACCGCCTCAGCTTCACCGACTACTCCGCAAGGGTGCACGGCGACGACGAGCGGATCGACCAGGCGTCGATGGCGCTGTGCGCAGATCTCTGGCCTGCCGTGGCCCGGGACCTACTGGATGCTTCGTGAGACCAAAATTCATCAGATCGTCACGCACCTGTGACATAGCCACCGGCAATCCCTCGCAAGATGGACAGATGCGTGGTGGACGCCGGGACGACCGGTGACCGCCCTCGGGCGGAGCGGATCGTTGCGGCTCGAGGCACTCTCGTCGCCCGACCTCCGTGCCGGTGCCAATCCCCAGGCGGCCCTGCGGGCGGACATCCGCCGGCTCGGCGACCTGCTGGAACAGTCGCTCGCCCGCCAGGAGGGCCCCGAGCTCCCGGCGCTGGTCGCCCGGATCCGGGGGCTCACCGAGCGGTCCCTCTCGTCCTCCCTGCAGGCGGGCGAGGAGCTCCGGGCGCTGCTCGACGGACTCGACCTCGGGACCACGATCCGCCTGGTGCGGGCGTTCTCGTCCCATTCCCGCCTCGCCACCGTGGCCCAGCAGGTGCACCAGGTGGGCGAGCTGGCGGACCTCCAGCACCACCGGATCGGCCGCCTCAGCCAGACCGTGGACCGCATCCTGGACGAGGGCGAGAGCCCGGAGCTGATCGAGCGGATCGCCGGGAACCTGGAGATGCGTCCGGTGTTCACCGCCCATCCCACCGAGGCGGCCCGCCGCTCGATGCTCACCAAGCTGCGCCAGGTGGCCGGGCTGCTCGTCCAGCGCTCGACGGCGGCCACCGGGACCGACGCCGAGCGTGCCGACCGCCGGATCGCGGAGGTCATCGACGCCATGTGGCAGACCGACGAGCTCCGCCAGGGAAAGCCCGAGCCCCTCGAGGAGGCATCGAGCGTCCTGTTCTACCTCGACGAGCTCTACCGCGAGGTCGTGCCCGACCTGCTGGAGGACCTGGATCGTGAGCTCGGCCGGCTCGGCGTCGCACTGCCGCTCGCCGCCCGACCGCTCCGGTTCGGCAACTGGGTCGGGGGCGACCGCGACGGCAACCCGTTCATCACCCCGGAGGTCACGCTGGAGGTCCTGGCGTCACAGCACGAGCTGGGGATCACGGCCCTCATCCGCATCGTCGACAGCCTCTACCGCGACCTGAGCAGCTCGGTACGGGTCGTCGAGATCTCGCCGGAGCTCACGGCCAGCCTGAAGGACGACGAGTCGGCCTTGCCGGACGTCTTCGAGCGGTACCGCCGCCTCCACGCGGAGGAGCCCTACCGGCTCAAGTGCTGTTTCATCCGCGAGCGCCTCCGCAACACGGCAGACCGCCTGCGAGAGGCCGGGCCCCACCGGCCGGGGACGGACTACGCCGAGCCGGCCGGGCTCCTGGCGGACCTGGCACTCATGGAGGAGTCCCTCCGGCGCAACCGCGGCGACCTGCTCGCCGACCGGCTACGCCGGTCGATCCGCACCGCCGCCACGCTCGGCTTCGGTATGGCCACGATGGACGTGCGCGAGCACGCGTCCGCCCACCATGCCGTGGTGGGGGCACTCTTCGATCTCGTGGGCGCGCTCCCCGCTCCCTACGCCACCCTGGAACCGGACGAGCGCTGCAGGATCCTGAGCGCCGAGCTGTCCAGCCGCCGCCCGCTCATCGGCCCCACGACGACCCTCGTTGGCGACCACGCCCGCACGATGGCGGCCTTCGGAGCTATCCGGAGAGCCCTCGACCGCTTCGGCCCCGACGCCGTCGAGAGCTACGTGGTCTCCATGACCCGGGGGCCCGACGACATCCTGGCCGCGGCGGTCCTTGCCAGGGAGGCCGGGCTCGTCGACGTGCACGGCGGGGTCGCCCGGATCGGCTTCGTCCCGCTCTTCGAGACCATCGACGAGCTCCGGCACGCGGGCTCGATCATGGACGCGCTGCTGAGTGAGCCGGCCTACCGGCGCATCGTGGAGCTGCGCGGCGACGTGCAGGAGGTGATGCTCGGCTACTCGGACTCGAACAAGGACGCAGGGATCACCACGTCGCAGTGGGAGATCCACCGGGCCCAGCGGCAGCTCCGCGACGTCGTGCAGAACCACAGCGCCGTCCTCCGCCTCTTCCACGGCAGGGGCGGGACCGTGAGCCGGGGCGGTGGGCCGACGCACGAGGCCATCCTCGCCCAGCCCTTCGGGACGCTGGAAGGGCAGATCAAGGTGACCGAGCAGGGCGAGGTCATCTCCGCGAAGTACGGCCTGCCCCGCCTGGCCCGCTACAACCTGGAGCTGGCGCTGGGGGCCGTCCTCGAGGCGTCGCTGCTGCACCGGGAGTCCCGGGTGCCCGCCGGCGTCCTGGCGCACTGGGACGCAGTGATGCAGGAGGTCTCCGAGGGCGCCTTCGCTGCCTACCGCAGCTTCTTCGAGACACCGGGCCTGCTCGAGTACTTCAAGGCCGCCACGCCCGCCGAAGAGCTGGCCAACCTCAACATCGGCTCACGGCCCACCTCCCGGCCCGGCGGCGAAGGAGGCCTCGCGAGCATGCGGGCCATCCCGTGGGTGTTCGGCTGGACCCAGTCCCGCCAGCTGGTCCCCGGGTGGTACGGGCTGGGCTCCGGCCTCGCCGCCGCCCGCAAACGGGGCTGGTCCGACGCCCTCATGGACATGTACCGCCGGTGGCATTTCTTCCGGACCTTCGTCTCCAAGGTGGAGATGACCCTGGCGAAGACCGACATGGAGATCGCCGAGCACTACGTCCGGACCCTGGTCGAACCGTCCCGCCGACACCTGTTCGAGGCGGTGCGGGCCGAGCACGAGCTGACCGTCCGGGAGATCCTGCGCCTCACCGGCGAGCATCGCCTGCTCGACCGCCAGCCGGAGCTGCAGCGGGCTATCCTCGTCCGCCGGCCGCAGCTCGACCCGATCTGCTACCTCCAGGTGGGCCTGCTCGCCCGACTCCGGTCAGGCGACGACGCCGACCCGCTGCTGCGGCGGGCTCTGCTGCTGACGGTCAACGGGGTGGCCGCAGGTCTCGGCAACACCGGTTAGGGCGTCCCTCCGGGTCCCGGAAATGCAATCGCCCGGGGACGTCCCCGGGCGACGACACTTCTGCGAGGTTGCCTACCGCTTCCTGAACTGGTTGTAGCCGTAGATGCCGAAGCCTATGGCAATCACCAGCAAGAACACGGTGAGAATCCACTGAGCAGCCAAATCTGCCTCCCATTCCCCTGCCAATTGCACCAGTCGCCAGAATGAAACTACATCACGCGGATCGTTCTGTGCGAGTCTTTACCGAATCACGGTCCCCCAGGTTCGTGCCAGGGGAGGAGGGAGCAGTCGTGGCGGGTCGGGCGGCGAAGAGGGTCAGGCCCCCGACGCTCCTGCTGCGGGGCTTCCTGCTCCGTTGCCCACGGTGCGGGCGGCGCGAGCTGTTCTCCGGCTGGTTCAAGCCCCCGGACCCCTGTCCCGGCTGCGGGCTGACCTTCAACCGTGACAGCGACGCCACGGTCGGCTGGATCATCGTCAACCTGGGCGTGACCGAGATCGTGTTCGTGGCCCTCGCCCTCGCCGTCGTGCTCATCACCTGGCCGAACGTCCCCTGGACCGGGCTCACGGTGGTCGTCGTCGCGGTCAACGCCCTGCTGCCGGTGCTGCTCGTCCCCTTCTCACGCACGGTCTGGGCGGCGATCGAGCTGCTGATGGACCGCATGGACGGGCCGGCCCGGGCGCCGTGACGCGGGAGGTCCTCTCCCAGCGGGCGCTCAAACCGGTCGCTCCTGGCCCGCCAGCAGTTGCTGGAGCGCGCCACCCCCCCATGGGCAAAGGATGGAGGCCGTGGCAACGGTGGTACGGGGTCTCCTCGGCCAAACAAGTCACAGAAGATTTTAGAGTTGTGTTGTTGAGCGGAAGAAGTGAGGCCCCCTCCGCTACATCGAGGCCGACCAAGAAGGAACGCGGCCCCCTCAGCCCTCGGCGTAGGTCCAGTCGGGCAGCTTCGTGGCCTGCTTCAGGTCGTAGACGACCTTGCCGTCCTCGAGGTCGACGATTTTCGGGATCGGGAGCTCCCGGGGCCTCGGGCACGGTCCCTCGAGGTGGAGGGCGAAGTCCTCCGGGAACGCCAGCAGCAGGCTGGCGATCACCCGCCGCTCCTCGACGGGGAGGAAGCACCGGTTGCCGTCGGTGACGATGGTGAGCCGGGACTGGATGCGGTCCAGGTCCTCGTTCGTGCCGCGGCCGGAGCGGAGGCGGTCGAGTGCCTCGGTGATCTCGCCGGTCCCGAACTTGCACGGGACGCACTGCCCGCACGACTCTACGTAGAGGAACCGGGACACCGATCGGGCGAGCTCCACCATGCAGGCGGTGTCGTCGTAGACGGCGAACCCGGCGGCCCCGAGCCCGGTGCCGGCGGCCTCCATCCCCTCGTAGCTCAACGGGGTCGAGAGCTGGTCCGCGGTCAGCACCGGGTTCGACACGCCGGAGAGGACGGCCTGGAAGCTGCGGCCAGGGAGGGACCCACCGCAGCTTTCCAGGACCTCCTGCAACGGCGTACCCAGCTCCACCTCCAGCACCTGCGGAACGGCGATGTCGCCGACCACCGTGCAGACCACCGTCCCCGGCGACGCCGCCGTGCCCATCGTCCGGAACCAGGCTGAGCCCTTCGCAAGGATGTGGGGGACGTTGGCCAGAGTCTCGACGTTGTTGACGAGGGTGGGGTTGGCCTCGTGGCCCTCGTCGTGGCCCGGCTCGTTCTCGTGGGCCGCCCACCCGAGCTGCGGGTCGGTCACGAAGAGGCCGTGGAGGTAGGGGGGCAGCCAGCGGGGGAGCGGGTCGTTGCCTTCGATGACCTCCAGGAGGGCCTTCTCCTCCCCGAAGAGGTATTCCTCGGGGCCGGTCACGAGGAACACGGGGACGTCGTCGGTGAGGCCCTCGGCGCCGATCTCGGCCAGCGCCCTGGTGAGGGCGTCGCGTTCAGGGGTGAAGCTCGCCTTGATGGCGAGGTAGGCCTCGATCGCCTCGACCGCGTGGGCGGCGATGAGAAGGCCCTCGATGACCTGATAGGGATTCGCCCGCATCAGGGCCCGGTCCTTGAACGTGGCGGGCTCGCCCTCGGCGCCGTTGCAGACCGCGTAGTGGTGCCGGCCCCCGCCTTCGCGCACCGATGCCCACTTGGTGCCGGTCGGGAAGCCGGCGCCGCCGCGTCCCCGTAGGCCCGAGGCGCTGATCTCGGCGATGACCGCCGCGGGCGCCATCGACCGGGCCTTGTCCAGCCCCCGCCAGCCGCCCAGGGCGCGGTACTCCTCGAGGGAGGCGACGGGACGCTCGCCCAGGAGGAATCCGGGGCTCAGGGGGTCGCGGGGAGCTACTCCCCCGGGAGAACTGGCCCTCAGCATGGGGTGAGGATGCCCCGGCCCGGTTGAGTCGATATCCCGCGTCCGCGTGGTCTTTGGCGGAACGGCTTCCCATGGCGTTTGCGGCGGACGTACCGTGGTACAAGTGGCGGCATGTTCTCCCGCGCAAGAACATTCATGCGGATCGGGGGTGTCCCCGTGCGCGCCGACGCCTCCTGGTTCATCATCCTTGCGCTCCTCACCTGGAGCTTCTGGACCCGCTTCAACCTTAGTTACCCGGCCGGCACCGCGCTGGTCATCGCGGTCGCCGCCGCCGCCCTGTTCTCGCTGTCGGTGATCGCCCATGAGATCGCCCACGCTCTGGAGGCCCGGCACCGCGGCGTTCCCGTCGGGGGCATCACGATGTACCTCTTCGGTGGGGCGACCGAGGTCTACTCCGACGAGGTGACCAGGCCCGGGGACGAGTTCGCCCTGACCGCGGTGGGGCCGTGGACGAGCATCGTGCTCGCAGCGGCGTTCGGTCTCATCGCCTACCTCGGCCAGCGCCTCGGGGTCCAGTGGGTCTCCGATCTCTTCGGCGAACTCGGCTGGCTCAACCTCCTGCTCGCGATCTTCAACCTCCTGCCCGGGGCGCCGCTCGACGGCGGCCGGATCCTCACGGCCATCGTCTGGAGGGTCACCGGCAACCGCTGGAAGGCCGTCCGGGTGGCGGCCAGGGCCGGCCGGGTGCTCGGGGGCCTCGTCCTTGCCCTCGGGGTCCTGGAACTCTTCGCGGGCGGCTTCGCCGGTGGCCTGTGGCTGGCGCTGATCGGCTGGTTCCTGATCCAGGCGGCGGTCGCCGAGGAGTACCAGGCCAATCTCCGGGAGGGTCTGGCCGGTGCGACAGTCGGGCAGCTGGTGGCGGTGCCCCCGATGGTGACGCCGGACACGCCGCTGTCCGCGGTCACCGGCGACCAGTTCTACCGTGACCACCACCTCGAATCCCTGCTGGTCGGCGACGGGCAGGGTCCGTCGGGCGTGCTCACCATGGAGGACATCCGTGGGCTGCCCGCCGGCACCCGGGCCCAGACCGCCGGAGCCGCCGCCCGGCCCATCGCGGGCCTGCCGTCCGTCGACGTGGACCACCCGGTGCTCCCGTTGATCTCGACGATCGCGAAAGGGCCGGTCGTGGTCACCCGCGACGGCACCGTGGTGGGCGTCCTGACCGCTCCCGAGCTGATCTCTGCCGCCAGGCGGGCGAGGGACCTGAACCGTCCGCCGGCGCGCGCCCGGGGCAGGTTCGCATGAGGCGCCTGATCCTCGGAGCCTCGGTCGCGATTGTGCTCCTGGCGCTGACCGCGGTTCCCCTTCCTCTCGTCGAGCTCAACCCAGGCCCGGCGCTCGACGTCCCCAGCCAGATCGACTTCGGCGGCCCGGTCCATCCGGTGAAAGGGCAGTTGCTGCTGACGACGGTCACGCTCACGCAGCCCAGCGCGGTGGGCGCCGTCGAGGGCCTGGTCACGCCCCACCACGAGCTGGTCTGGCAGACCCAGGTCATCCCGCCCGGCGTCAACGAACAGCAGTACGTGGCGTCCCAGATCCAGGTGTTCCAGGAGAGCGCCCAGGTGGCCGCCGCGGTGGGCCTCCGGGCCGCCGGCTTCCCGGTCTCCGTCAGCGGCGGGGGCGTCCAGGTTATGGGGGTGATCACGGGTTCCCCGGCGGACGGCAAGTTGAAGATCGGCGACATCATCACCGCGATCGACGGGCGGCCGATCCAGCTCGCCTCCGACCTGCAGGCCGCCACCGAGAAAGCCGTGAATGGCCAGGTGGTCACCCTCACCGTTGTCCGCGGGGACCAGCAGCTGCAGATCCCCATCCAGCTCCGCACCCTCAGCCAGGTCGGTCGGCCCGCCCTCGGTGTCGCCCTGCGGACCATCGCGCCGAAGATCACGCTGCCGTTCCCCGTGAACGTGAAGAACCAGGACATCGGCGGGCCGTCGGCGGGCCTCATGATGTCGCTCGGCGTCTACTCCCTCGCCAGCGGCGACGACCTTTCCAAGGGCCGGGTGGTGGCAGGCACCGGCACCATCGACCTCAACGGGGCCGTGGGTCCGGTCGGCGGGGTGGCCGAGAAGATCGTGGGGGCCGAGCAGCGGGGTGCCCGCATCTTCCTCTGCCCGACGAGCGAGGCGGCCGATGCCCGCAGCGCCGGCCTGAAGGACGTGAAGATCGTCCCGGTCGACACCTTCACCCAGGCCAAGGCGGCGCTGGAGGCCGGAACCTAGGCTAGCGGGACCCGAGCTGAGGTTGGTCGCCTTTCGCGCACGTACGCGCGCTGCACTCCTAACGTCGGGGCCCGCCAGCCTCGGGCCGGTCTGGGCCCGCCCGCCGGCGGACTTGGGCGGAGGTTGGTCGCCTTTCGCGCACATACGCGCGCTGCACTCCTAACCTTTCTGCGCGCGCAATCGACGGGTCGTCAGCCCTCCGGGGTCGGAGCATCACCGTCGTCTTTCTCCTTGCGCCGCAGCTCCTCTTCCCGGCGTTTGAGTTCCCGCTCCCAGCCCTCCAGGCGCTTGCGCTCCATGGACGCGAGGAAGTCGGGGGAATCCTCCGGCCCGATGGCCCGTTTCTGCGGCTTGTAGACGCCGACCTGCGACCCGAGCCGGAAGCCGGCTCCGAGCGGCCGGCCGAGCACGAGCCAGGCGACGGACCCGATGTCGGGCAGGATGATCACGATGAACAGCCAGAAGAACT
>JAOPZY010000114.1 GCA_025963875.1 Actinomycetota bacterium | reverse complement strand
TCGGGCGCCTGGCGCCGCCCGGGACCAGACGCCGCTCCGCTCTCGCGCGGTTGGTCGACCGCCGCGGGGCTGAGGAGGCCGCTTCCTACCAGGACTGGATCGCGCGGTCCGAGGACGATGCGGCCAGCCCGCTGATGGACCCGGCCCTGGGCCCGCTCATCAGCGTGGTCGTGCCGGCGTTCAACACGCCGGACCGGTACCTGACGCCGATGGTGGACTCGGTGATCCGCCAGAGCTACCCCCGTTGGGAGCTCTGCCTTGTGGATGCCTCGACCGACCCCGACCGCTCGCGGGCGATGGTGCGCGAGTCGTCCAGGGACGACCGCATTCGGCTGATCGAACTGAGCGAGAACCGCGGCATCGCGGGCAACACCAACGCCGGGATCGACTCGGCGAAGGGAGAGTACGTGGCCTTTCTCGACCACGACGACACCCTGGCACCGTTCGCGCTGAACGAAGTGGCAGCCGTCCTCCAGCAGGCGCCGGACACCGACCTCTTCTACAGCGACGAAGACAAGCTGAGCGACCGTGGCGACCGTCGCTCCGGGCCGTTCTTCAAGCCCGGCTGGTCCCCCGACCTCTTCCTCTCCGTGAACTACCTTGCTCACTTCGTCGTGGCCCGCACCACACTGGTGCGGTCCGTCGGCGGCATCAGAACCGGCTATGAAGGCGCGCAGGACTATGACTTCGTCCTCCGAGCGCTGCAGCAGGCTCCCAGGATCCATCACGTCCCCCGCGTCTCGTACCACTGGCGGATGGCTGAGGGCTCGACCGCCCGGGCACCGAGCAGGAAGGCCTACGCCGAGGAGGCCGGACGCCGCGCCCTTCGGGAGCACCTGGCGCGCATGGGGATCCCCGCGACGGTCGAACCGGCGAGCCACCAGTCGACGACCTACCGGTTGCGGTACGAAGTTCCTCATCGCCCAGGTGTGCACGTCGTCGGTGCTGGCGAGGAGCTGCGGTCGCTGCCGGCGGACGACATCGTGGTGATGCTGGAGGTGGAGGGCGCACCGGACGATCCCCGCTGGCTGGAGGAGCTGGGTGCTGTCGCATCGCAGCCGGGGGTGGGCGTCGTGGCCCCGGCCCTGCTCACGCCGGACGGGGCGAGCGCCGGAATCGGCTACGCCGCCGCAGGAGGTCGCCTGTTGCCCTTGTTTGCGGGGGAACGCCTCGACCGCTGGACGCCGGCAGGCTGGCCGGCCTGGCCGCGCAACCTGGTGGCCGTGGGGGGCTGCGCCGTCCTGACCGCCGGGTTGGCACGGGAACTGTTGGCGGGAGGGGCGCAGCTCGGCATCGTCTCGCTGTCGCTCGCCGCACACCGTCGGGGCCGGCGCAACGTCCACTGGCCGTTCGCCGGCTTCGTCACCTCCTCGAAGCTGGAGCCGCTGGAGCTGGAGGAGCCGGTCGAGGATCCCTACCTGAACCCGAACCTGGCGTTGCCGGCACCCCTTCCCGACCCCGTGGTGAGCGAGCCGGGTACGGCGTGAGCATCTCCGTTGCCTTGTGCACGTACAACGGCTCGGCCTTCCTCGATGCGCAGCTGGAGAGCATCGCCAGGCAGCGGCTTGCGCCCGACGAACTCGTCGTCTGTGACGACGGATCCACCGACGCCACCCTCGCCATCCTCGAGGGATTCTCGGAGGTGGCGCCGTTTGCCGTGCGGATCCACACCAACGAACGCAGACTCGGCTACGTCAAGAATTTCGAGAAGGCGATCTCGCTGTGTACCGCAGAGATCGTGGCCCTCGCCGACCAGGACGACGTGTGGGACCCGGACAAGCTCCGGGCGAGCGCCAGGGTGCTCGAGGACCACCCCGACGTCGGCCTGGTCTGTACCGACGCCGAGATCGTCGACCGGGACCTCAACCCGCTGGGGGTCAGGATGGCGGGGTCGCTCGGTTTTGGCAGTGCCGACCAGGCGTTGGTGGCCGGCGGGAAGGCGCTGCACGTGCTGGTCAGGACCAACTTCGTGACGGGCGCCACCATGGCGTTCCGGGCGAGCTTCGTCGCCGACATCGTTCCGATCCCCGAGAGTTGGGTCCATGACGGATGGATTGCCCTCGTGATCGCACTGCGCTCGCAGGTCGCATTCATCGATCGGCCCCTCGTGCAGTATCGCCAGCACGACGCCAACCTGGTGGGAGCCCCGAAGAGATACGGGCTGGGAGACCTGCTTGCCGGAGCCATGCCCGCACCCTCCTCGGCGCTGCGACAGGAGGCGGAGAAGTGGCACGTCGCGCGTGAACGGGCAGCCTCCATCGACCAGGCGGCCGCGGGGGACCTTCAGCGGCTGCTCGCCAAGGAGCAGCACATGTTGGCGCGGGCCCGGCTTCCGGACCCCCGGTTGGCGAGAGTTCCCCGAGTCGTCCGGGAGTTCGTCGTGGGCAACTACCACCGCTACTCAGCCGGGTCGGGCAGCGCCGTCAAAGATCTGCTGAGGAACTGAGCAGCATGCCAGAGCTCTGCGTCGTCCACCTGGCGCGACACGTCAATGGATGGGCGCCCTTCGAGCGATTCATGCGGTCGTACGAACTGCACCCGGCCGGGGTCGACCATGACCTCGTCATCGCCCTGAAAGGCTTTCCGGGACCCGACATCCCCCCGGAATATCCGGAGCGTGTTGCACCGCACGGTGGCACGGTGTTGCCGCTTGAGGACACGGGCTTCGACATCGGCTCCTACTGGGCCGCTGCCGAGGCACTCTCCTGCACGTCGTTCTGTTTTCTCAACTCCTTCAGCGTCATTCTCGACGACGGTTGGTTGGCAAAGTTGGCACGGCATCACGGCCCCTCCGTGGGAGTCGTTGGTGCCAGCGGGTCCTGGCAGAGTCACCTGTCCGGCTCGAGCGTCGCTCTGCGCGGGGGCCTTCTCCTTCCTCCGTGGCGGATTGCTTCGGATCCTTTCCCGGCTCGACGACTGGGCGCTCGGGACAGGGGGTGGCTCGTCCGCGATTTCCTCAAGCGGTGGGCGGAGTTGCCCCCATTTCCGAACCCGCACATCCGGACCAACGCGTTTTTGATTCGTCGTGATCTCATGCTGGACATCGAAGTCCCCGAACTGCTGGTCAAGATGGACGCGCTTCGCTTCGAAAGCGGCCGGCGATCCTTCACTCGGCAGATCCTGAGCCGGCGCCTGCAAACCCTCGTGGTGGGTCGAGACGGGGTTGCGTACCCCCCGGACGAGTGGCCCGAGAGTCATACCTTCCGTGTGGGGGATCAGGCCAACCTGATCGTCGCCGACAACCGGACCGACGAGTGGCTCACAGCCCCGTCTCCTCTCAAGGAAGACGAGGCAGCCAGCGCCTGGGGGCGGAACGGCCACCGGCCGATGCGAATCCGCCGTCCGCCGGGCCTGAGCTCGTCCCGCCGACGCTGACACGCCCTTGGTGGCTCCGGTCTTCCTCAAGCGGGGGATGCCACGGAGAAACCGGCCGCCTCCGCTGCAGCGACCATGCGCTCGTCGTAGGTGACGATCCTCGCAATCGAGGCCCGGAGCTGCGCTGCGGTGGCCAGGTGGATAGCGTCGAGCGAGCGGAGCTCGGGCGGCGGCAACCCTCCCGCGGTGTCGAGCACACGATCGCTCACGCGGGCGAGCTCGATCGTCTTGAGCACCTGCCGCCCTCTGCGAAGCGCCTCGTCGCCGAGTGGAAGCAGAGCCCGCAGAACCTCGGTCCTCGCGAGAGCGCTGGCAATCAACGGACGGCGGGAACGGAGGTAGCGACGAAGGGCCGCCGACTCGGGCTCCCGCACGGCGAGCTTGACGATGGCCGACGAATCGACGTAAACGGCCCGCTCAGCGCTCATCGCGGCGAAGGCGGGCCAAGACGCTCGACGGCGGTTCCTGCCCAGCGGGAAGGGCCAGCGGCTCCGGGAGGTCGTCCAAGTCGACCGTTGCCTCCTCCAGTTCACCGGAGGCCCGGAGGCGGTCCAGCTCCGCGCCAGCGGGAAGAGGGCCGAGGAGGGCAACCGGGCGGCCCCGGTCGGTGACCTCGAACACTTCGCCCGCCTCGACCCGGCGCAGCAGCTCGCTCGCTCGCTGGCGCAGTTCTCGTACCCCGACGCTCGTCATATGCTATTTGTAGCACATAGGAAGCAACGAGGGATGGATTCTTTGAGCATAGATCGACGTACAGCGTCGTTTCATACTCAAAGAAAAGTGACCTGGGCTCTAGAAATGCAACGAGGCCGGGCCCACGGGCCCGGCCTCGTCATAACGCTGCGGTGCTCAGTGCTGGACCTGGCCCGACATGTCCTTGGCGACCTTGACGAGGTAGTTCACGATCGTCGCGGTCGGGGTCTTGACCTCGTGGACCGTCACCAGGTGGTTGGCGATCTGGCGCCGGAGGTCGGCCTCGTCGGTCCAGGTGGTCCGGAAGCCACACGTCGAGGCACCGGCGTTCGCACATGCGTACTGGTTAGCCATCTTTTTCTCCTCTGAGATGATGTGAAGGGTGACCTGAAAGGAATTCGAAACGAGAAACAGGGGTCCGTCCTGAGTTCTCTGGGATCCGGCAGTGCCGGACGAGGACGGTTCCAACGCAAGCTCATCTCATAGCGGACATCACCCCCTTCCGCGAGCAGAACACTTCTGTTGGGAAGCTTACAACCAATCCGCGCCTATTTGCGATTCTCATCCGGCGCCTCGAGGGGCGCCTCGGGCGTCCGTCAGCTCCCCGTAGAGGGCGGTCAGGTCATCGACGAGGCGCTCCGAGCCGAAGCGGGCCCGCACCCACTCCCGCCCGGCCAGGCCCATCGCCCGGGCCGCCTCGGGGTCGTCCAGGAGGGTGCCCACCCGGGCCGCCAGTGCCGCCGCGTCGCCGGGCGGCACGACGAATCCCGACGCACCGTCGCGGACGACCTCGGCCACGCCGCCGACGTCGGTTGCGACCACCGGACGGCCCGCGGCCCCCGCCTCGATAAGCGCAACCGGGGTGCCCTCGTTGCGGGAGGTGAGCACCACCACGTCGAGGGCGCCGTAGAGCACCGGCAGATCGGTCGCCCAACCCAGGAACCGGATCCGGTTGCCGAGCAGGGACTTCGCCTCCGCCTCCAGGGACCCCCGCAGGCTTCCGTCGCCCGCGACGACGAAGGAGACGTCCGTGCGGGCTGCCGCCAGCCTCGCCGCCATCGCCAGGAACGTGCCGTGGTCCTTGATCGCAGCCAGGCGCCCGACGATGCCCACGAGCGGCGCCTCCGGGGGCAGGCCGAGGGCCGCGCGCGACGCGGAGCGTTCCGCCGGCCCACCGAGGAGCTCGCCGAGCTCGAGGCCGAGCGGGACGACCCGCCACTGCTCGGGCCTGCCGATGCCGAGGGCGAGCAGCTCGTCGCGCACCCGGGTGGAGACCGACACCAGCGCATCGGTTCGTTTCGCCAGGGCACGCTCGGCCGCCGTCAGCGCCCTGGTCTGCGGGCCGGAGAGGTAGCCGGACAGGACGTGACCGTGGAAGGTGTGCACCGTCACCGGGACCTTGGCCCGGCGGGCGGCGATGCGCCCGAGGCCCCCTGCGGTCGTGGTGTGGGTGTGCACGACGTCCGGGCGGCTCGCCCGCATCAGGCGGGTGAGCGTGTGGATCGCACGGGCGTCGGCGAGGAAGTCCGTCTCCCGTCGCAGGGACTCGACCAGGGTGTAGCGCTCGGCCGGGGGTGGGAACGCCCCCTCCTCCGTTTGCGGCGCCCCCGACACCAGCTCGCACTCGTAACCGCGCTCGGGCAGCACCCGGTGCAGCATCAGGGCCTGCCGGGCGGGGCCCCCGATGTTCAGCCTCGTGATGACCCGCAGGACTCGCACCTCAGGGCTCCCAGACGGGCGGGACGGCCAGGTGGTCCACGAACGCCCGTTGCCAGAGCTCGAAGCAGAGCAGCGTCCACAACTTGGCGCCGTGGTCGGCGCCGGAGTCGTGCTCCTCGAGGAGCCGGTCGACCGTCGCCGGCTCGAAGTAGGGCCGGCCTCGGGCGGTGACGTCGGTGAGGGCGTCGTGCACGAGGTCCCGCAGCTCGTTGCGCAGCCAGGCGGCCACGGGGACCCCGAAGCCCATCTTCGGCCGGTCGAGGACCGCGTCGGGGATCCAGCCCCGGCCCGCCTGCTTCAGCAGCCACTTGCTGGTGCGCCCCCGGATCTTCATGTCCGCCGGCAGGGAGGCGGCAAACTCCATCACCTTGTGGTCGAGCAGCGGCGAGCGCGCCTCCAGCGAGTTCGCCATCGTGGCGATGTCCATCTTCACGAGCAGGTCGCCGGGCAGGTACGTCTGCACGTCGACGTCCATGGCCGCGTCGGCCGGGTCGGTGGCCGCCGAGTCGGAGAAGACGCCGGTGAGGAGGTCGTAGGCGTCGAGGCCCCCGATCGCCTCCCACATCTCGTCGGAGTAGAGCTGCTCCTTGTCCGCGTTCGTGAAGGCGGCGACGACCTCGGCGTACCGGGTGGCCGGCGGTGTGAGGCTGAAGTTGAGGAAGCGCTTCACCCGCCGCATCGACGAGCGGTGCTGGCCGGACGGCAGCGCCGCCACCGCCCGGCGGCCCACCCTCGCCACGGAATCCCCGACGTGGATGCGGGCCGCGAGGCGCTGCGCGACGTAGCGGTCGTAGCCGCCGAAGGACTCGTCGCCACCGTCGCCGTTCAGGGCGACGACCACGTGGCGGCGCGCCATCTCGGCGAGGGAGAAGCTCGGGACGGCCGAGGAGTCGGCGAACGGCTCGTCGTAGTGCCACGTGAGCCGGGGCATCAGCTCGGCGATGTCGGGGGTGACGACCAGCTCCTCGTGGTCGGTGGAGAACCGGTCTGCAACGAGGCGGGCAAAGGATCGCTCGTCGTAGCGGGCGTCCTCGAAGCCGATCGAGAAGGTCTTGACGGGCTGCGACGTCGCCTCGGCCATGGCGGCCACCACCACGGAGGAGTCGATGCCTCCCGAGAGGAATGCCCCCAGCGGCCGCTCCGACACCAGGCGGATGCGCGTTGCCTCCCGGATCAGCTCCCGCACCGCCTCCACCGCCTCGGGCTCTGAGATCCTCTGCTTGGGCTCGTACTGCAGGCGCCAGTAGCGGCGCTCCTCCGCGATGCCGTTGTGCCATGAGAGCGTGTGGGCCGCCGGCAGCTTGCGCACCCCGGCCACGATGCACTGGGGGGCCGGGACGTAGCCGTAGGTGAGGTAGCTGTGCAGCGCCAGCGGGTCGACGGCCCGCGGCATCGTCTCGTCGAGCAGCAGGGCCTTCAGCTCCGAGGCGAACCAGATGCCGTCGGGCGTCGCCCGATACAGGAGGGGCTTCTTGCCAACCCGGTCCCGGGCCAGGAGGAGCCGCTGCCGGCGCTCGTCCCAGAGGGCGAAGGCGAACATGCCGCGGAGGTGCTCCACGCAGCGCTCCCCGTGCTCCTCGTAGAGGTGGACGATGCACTCCGTGTCGGTGGCGGTCGCGAAGCGGTGCCCCTTGCCTTCCAGCTCGGCCCGCAGCTCTGTGAAGTTGTAGACCTCGCCGTTGTAGACGACGGCGATGGTTCGGTCCTCGTTGTAGATGGGCTGGCGCCCGCTCTCGACGCCGATGATGGAGAGGCGCCGCATGCCGAGGGCCACATGGTCGCCGAGGAGGTAGCCGTCCTGGTCGGGCCCCCGGTGGACGAGGGCGTCGCACATGCGCCGGAGCGTGGCGGCGTCGGGGGGGTTGCTGCCGGCGTAGCCTGCGATGCCGCACATGGAGCTATATGGGGTCGGCGGGCACGTGGGAACTTCCGGCGCTCAGCCCCTGGCGCCGGTGGTGAACCAGCCGACGGTGGCAGCGACCGCCTCTTCCCATTCGGCCTCGGGCTCCCAGTCAAGGAGCTCCTTCGCCCGGGTGATGTCGGCGAGGGTGCTGCGCACGTCGCCCTGGCGCTTGGGCGTCCGGACCGGCTCGATCCAGAGATCCATGATCCCGCTGATCGTCGCCAGGACCTCGTTCACGCTCTTGGCCCGTCCTGCCCCGATGTTGATGACCTGGCCGTCGACCCGGCTGTCCGCCTTGGCCGCCAGCAGGTTCGCCCGGGCGACGTCGCCGACAAAGGTGAAGTCCCGGGTCTGCTCGCCGTCCCAGTGGACCTCCGGCGCCCGGCCCGCTGTCAGGGCGGAGATCAGGCCGGGGAACAGGGCTGCGTACTTCGACTCCGGGTGCTGGCCGGGGCCGAAGACGTTGAAGTACCGCAGGCACACCGTCGACAGGCCGTGCAGGGCGGTCCAGTTCCGGCAGTAGTACTCGGCCGCGAGCTTGCTCACCGCGTAGGGGGACAGCGGGTTGGGGGCGGCATCCTCCCGGTTGATCCCCTCGGTGGTCTCGCCGTAGGCGCTGGAGCTGGCGGCGTAGACGACCCTCCGGACACCTGCCTGCTCGGCGGCACCCAGCAGGTTGAGCGTGCCCATCACGTTGCACTCCTCGGTGATGAGCGGCTCGTCCACCGACTTCGCGACGCTGCGCAGGGCCGCCTGGTGGTAGACAACGTCGACGCCTTCGCAGGCCTTGCCGATCGCCTCCGGGTCGCGCAGGTCACCGAGCCGGAACTCGGCCTCAGGCGGGACCACCTCGCGGAATCCGGCGATCAGGTTGTCGAAGACCCGGACGGGCGTCCCCTCGGCGATGAGGGCGCGCGCGATGGTGGAGCCGATGAATCCTGCTCCGCCCGTGACGAGGACCAGCTTGTCCGACATGTGATGGCCAGCGTACCAGCCAGACCCGTAAGCGGATCGAGATTCTCTGACCACGCTATTCGTGGTGAAACAGAAAGTCGATTTCTGAGGACCGAATCGGGGGCCAGGGCTGGGCCCGACCACCCTGCGGGTACGCTGGGCGCATGGCGGCTGTCCGGATCGCGCTGGCCCAGAACAACCCCACGGTAGGCGACCTCGAGGGGAACCGCCGGCTGATCGAATTGGCCATCGGCGAGGCCAAGGCGGCCGGCGCCGACCTCGTCGCCCTCCCGGAGCTGGCCATCACGGGCTACCCGCCCGAAGACCTGGTGCTGCGGCCCTCCTTCGTCACGGACAACCTTCGCACCCTGGCGGCGCTGGCCCCGGCGGCGGACGGCATCACGGCGGTCGTGGGCTTCGTGGACCGGGACGGAGACCGGATCTTCAACGCCGCGGCGGTCATCGTCGGGGGCCGGGTGGAGGCCGTCTACCACAAGCACCTGCTGCCGAACTACGGCGTCTTCGACGAGAAGCGGTACTTCACGGCGGGGAAAGGGATCGTCATCGCCGATGTGGCCGGCGTCCCCGTCGGCGTCACGATCTGCGAGGACCTCTGGAGCCCGGACGGCCCCCACGTGGCGTGCGCGGCGGCCGGGGCGCAGCTGATCGTGAACATCAACGGGTCGCCCTACCACATGGGCAAGGGGCGGGAGCGCCAGCGCCTCATCGCCAGCCGCGCCCGGGAGAACCGGGTCGCCTTCGCCTACGTGAACATGGTCGGCGGCCAGGACGAGCTCGTCTTCGACGGGCAGTCCTGCGCATTCGACGCCCGTGGGATGCTGCTCGCCCGGGCACCCCAGTTCGCCGACGACCTGCTCGTCTACGACGTTGGAGCGGGTGCTCAGGCCGGCGGCCCGATCGCCCGGGAGATGGGATCGGCCGAGGAGGTGTACGCGGCCCTCGTGATCGGGGTCCGGGACTACTTCAGCAAGAACGGGTTCCACGGGGCATGCCTGGGGCTGTCCGGGGGGATCGACTCGTCGCTCACCGCAGCCGTCGCCGCCGATGCCCTCGGCGCCGGCAACATCCTCGGCGTCCTCATGCCGAGCGAGTACACCAGCCGGGAGAGCCTCACCGGGGCGGAGCGGCTGGCGGACGCGCTGGGGATCCCCACCGTCACCCTCCCGATCCACGACGCCTACGAGGTCATGCTGAAGACGCTCGACACGGTCTTCGCCGGCACGGAGCCGGGTCTCGCCGAGGAGAACCTCCAGTCCCGGATCCGGGGCAACCTGCTGATGGCAATCTCGAACAAGACCGGCCGGCTTGTGCTGTCGACCGGCAACAAATCCGAGATGTCGACCGGCTACGCCACCCTCTACGGCGACATGGCCGGCGGGTTCGCAGTGTTGAAGGACGTCCCGAAGACGCTGGTCTACGACCTCAGCCGCTGGCGCAACCGGGACTCCGAGGTGATCCCGCAGGAGGTGATCGACCGGCCCCCGACCGCCGAGCTGCGGGCAGACCAGCTCGATTCGGACTCCCTGCCGCCCTACGAGATCCTCGACCCCATCCTGCAGGCCTACATCGAGGGAGACCAGAGCCCCGAGGAGATCGTCGCCGACGGCTTCCCGGCCGACGTGGTCCAGCGGGTGGTCGAGATGGTGGACCGAGCCGAGTACAAGCGCCGGCAGGCACCGCCCGGCGTCAAGATAACTCGCCGCGCTTTTGGCCGTGACCGCCGCCCTCCCATCACGAACCGGTACCGTCCGTATTTATAGATGTTGCGCCCAGATTAAATCCGCGCAGCTTGCTTGCAGAGAACGGGCTAAGCGTTTTAGCCTAGTTACCGTTGATTACGTCACGCGCCCATCGTGGGCAGAAGACGGGGGACGGCATGGATCACGGAGACTTGGGGGGCCTGCTGGAAGGCTTGGAGGAACTACTCGAGGACCTGCTCTCCGGCGACGACTGACCCGGGCCGGCAGCTTGCAGTGGTGCCCGGGGGTCGATGCGACGCACGCAGCCTCCGGGCACGACTGCCCAGCCTTCAGATCAGGTGAGGCTCATCGGTGGAAGGTCACGCCCTTCTCCAGCGCCACCAGGATGGAGGCCTTCAGCTTGCTCGCGGGCGTCCCGGCGTCCGTCCACCAACCGGTGAGGGCGTCGTAGGTCATGGTGTGCTCCTGGATGTAGACGTTGTTCAGGTCGGTGACCTCGAGTTCGCCACGCGGCGACGGCACCAGGGTGCGGATGATCTCGAAGACCCGGTCGTCGTACATGTAGCACCCCGTGACGACGAGGTCGGAGCGGGGGGCCTGCGGCTTCTCCTCGATGCCGAGGATCTTGCCGTCAGCGACGTCCGCTACGCCGAACCGGCGGGCGTCCTCGGGCGACACACGCTTCAGCAGGATGCGCGCTCCCTTGCCCTGGTCTCCGAACGCCTCGACGTAGGGGCCCAAGTCCTCCTGGAAGATGTTGTCCCCGAGGATCACGACAATCGGGTGGCCGTGCACGAGGGCCTCGGCCCGGGAGAGGGCGTCCGCGATGCCGCGCTCGCCCTCCTGGAAGGAGTAGCTGAGCCGCACGCCCAGATCGGAGCCGTCGCCGAGCAGCCGCTTGAACTGCGAGATGTCCTCGCCGGTGACCAGGGTCACATCCCGGATGCCGGCCTGGGCCAGGGTGCGGATGGGGTAGAAGACCATCGGCTCGTCGAACACGTCGAGCAGGTGCTTGTTGACGACCTTCGTCACGGGGTGGAAGCGGGTGCCGAGGCCCCCCGCCAGCACGACGCCCTTCATGCGGTCACCTTCACGTATTCCTCCACAGCCTCGCGCCAGGGACGCAGCGCGACGCCCAGGCCCGCCGCCTTCGAGCAGTCCAGCACGCTGAAGGCGGGGCGGGGAGCGGTTCGCCCGGTCTGGCGCGAATCGTACTCGGCAGTCGTCACCCGGGCCACCCTGGTCGCCGAGCCCGCCGCCGCCAGGGCTGCCTCGGCCACGTCGGCCCACGTTGCGGGCTCCCCCCCACCCTGGAGATGGAAGGTGCCGGTCGCCTCCCGATCGAGGAGCTCCAGGATGCCCCCGGCCAGGTCGGCGGCGTAGGTCGGACGGCCCCACTGGTCGTCGACGACGGTGAGTTCCGCGCGGGTGCGGGCCGCGCCCAGGATGGCGCCGATGAAGTTCTTGCCCTCGCCGAAGACCCACGAGGTACGGACGATCAGGTGGTGCTCCACCTCGGCGGTGGCCTGCTCGCCCTCCAGCTTCGTCGCCCCGTAGACGGAGAGCGGTCCGGTGGGGTGGTCCTCGGGGTAGGGCTCTCCCGGCGTGCCGCCGAAGACGTAGTCGGTCGAGATGTAGACGAGCCTGGCCCCCAGCGTTGCGGCAGCCCTGGCCACCGCTCGGGTGCCGCCGGCGTTGACCGCCCGGGCGCCCTCGGGGTCGCTCTCGGCGGCGTCCACCGCGGTGTAGGCGCCCCCGTGGATGATGGTCTCCGGACGGAGGTCGCAGAGCATGCCCACCACGGCCTCGCCGTCGGTCAGGTCGAGCTCGTCGATGTCGAGGAGGACGGCGTCGGGGACCCGTGCCCCCAGGGCGCGGCCCAACTGGCCGCGGCCGCCCGTCACGACCAGGCGGGGATGGAGCTCCACTCGAGCCTTGGGTTCTTCACGTCGCGCTCCGACAGGATGGGGTCCTCGATGCGCCAGGGCGCCTGGAGGACGGGGTCGTCCCAGGCGACGCCGAACTCGTCGGTCGAGTCGTAGTAGTGGGTCACCCAGTAGATGAGGTCGACGTCGGTCGTGGCAAGGAAGCCGTGGGCCACGCCCGGGGGGATGTACAGCACCTGGGGATGGCCCGCCGCGAGGTCCACCGACCGGACGACCGGTGTGGCCCCGCGCGTCCGGAGGTCGGCCAGCATCGCCTGCGCCTCCCCGGCGATCACATACCAGGCATCGGCCTGCTGGCGGTGGTAGTGCAGACCCCGCAGCACGCCCTTCGACGAACGCGAATGGTTGGCCTGGACGAAGGGCACGCCGAGGAGGTCCTCGCGGAAGATCTCCATGAAGGAGCCTCGGCTGTCACCGTAGACCTTCGGCGTGCCGAGCACCGCGCCCGGGATGCCGTCGACCGGCTCGAGCTTCATTTCGCGGCCGCGTCCACGTAGATCGACTCGGCAACGGCGAGGTGCGGCTCCCACCACGATGCGTTGTCGCGGTACCAGGCGACCGTGGCGGCGAGCTGCTCCCAGACGTCGCCGGGCCGCCAGCCGAGGCCTAAGATCCTCGTGGCGTCCACGCAGTAACGGCGGTCGTGGCCGGGCCGGTCGTACGCCGTCATCACGATCCGGTCGTCCGGCAGGCCGAGGCTGGCGACGAGCCAGCGGGCCAGGGCGATGTTCGTGATCTCCGGGTCGTGGCGGGGGCCGACGTTGTAGACCGAACCGGGCTCGCCGGCCTCGGCTGCCAGGGCGACCGCCTCGGCGAAGTCCACGGCGTTGAGCCACTGCCGCACGTACATCCCGTCGCCCCACACCGGCAGCGGCTGGCCCCGCAGCGCCCGGACGATCCAGCGCGGGAACGCCTTCTCGGGGAACTGGTGGGAGCCGAAGGCGTTGGTGGGCCGCACGACGACGACCGGCAGCCGGCCGGCGAAGGCGCGGGCAAGGTCGTCGGCGAGCGCCTTGGAGCGGGCGTAGGGGCTCGTCGCGGAGCCCTCGCCCTCCGGCTTGTCCTCCTCGGCGAACGCGCCCTGCCGGATGGGTCCGTAGACCTCGTCGGTGGAGATGTGGACGAAGCGCTCCACGCCGCCGGCTGCGCAGGCCTCCAGCAGGATGCGGGTCCCCTCGACGTTGGTCCGGTGGAACAGCTCGGGGGCGGACTCGCTGCGGGTCACGTGCGTCTCGGCGGCGTAGTGGACGACGACCTGGGGGCGGTGGGCATCGACGGCGGCGGCGACCTCGGGCTCGGAGGCGACGTCGCCCTGGACGAAGCGGTAGCGAGGGTCCCCCGACACGTCGTCGAGGCGTCGGACGTCACCCGCATAGGACAGCTTGTCGAAATTGACCACCAGGGCGGCTCCGCCTGCGAGGGCACGACGGACGAAATGGCTCCCTAGAAATCCAGCGCCCCCCGTCACCAGCACCGTCTTGCCGTTCATGCCGCGGACGATACTGCATCGGGGGGGATCGCTGGCTTCAGTCCTTTCCGGACAGAGCAGATTTCACGGCGGTGACGAGTTCCGACGGGTTGGTGAGGATCAGGTTCTCCACCTTGCCCTTGAGGCCCCGGGTGGCCGAGTCCTTCTCGCTCACCACCACGATTGGGATCCCGCTGAGGGCCTCGTTGCCCGCCAGAACGACGGCCATGGCCTTGCCCTGGTCGGGGAGGCGGGTGAGGTCGATGAGAACGAGGTCCGGTTCGAGGCGCGGGATCTGCTTGTACGAGTCCCCCTTCGGTTCCTCGACCCACGGCACGCTGTAGCCGTTCTGCCTGAGGGCGCTCACCCAAGGGCGGCTCTCCTCCCAGCACAGGACGGCAATCTTCGAAATCATGGTCTCTGGACCCTCCGTGCCCGCCTGCGGACGAGCCGGACTCGACGCGTCTGGGCTGCGTAAAGATGATATCGCGGGGCCCGCCCCTACTGGGCCCCTACTGGTCTCCTACCGGACCGTACGGTGCCCCTGGGCCTCCAAATCGGACGAATTGCGCGCCAGGAAGCTGATCAGCAACTGGTTGAACACTGCAGCGTTGTGGGCGTGAAGCTGGTGGCCGGCCCCTGCCACCTCCACGTGCTGGGCTGACGGAAGGCGTTCGGCGAGCAGTTCCCCCACTTCGCGCAGCGCCGGCTCGCTGTCGCCCCCGTTGAGGATGAGGGTGGGGACGGCGAACGCATCGAGCAGATCCTCGTCGGGGCGGTACGAGGAGACGCACTCCTCCCTCCACTGGTAGGCGAGCGCCCGCTCGACGAGCGGCCAGGCGGGCGAGCCGGGCCGCAGGTCCCTCGCCATGGCGGGATCGATGAGGCTCAGCCAGGGCTCGAGCCACACGTGGTGCGGCGTGCCGGCGGTGCCGAGGCTCTCCAGCTCCATGAAGCGGTGGATCCAGGGAGCGTAGTCCGGGTCGCCCTTCAGCCAGGAGAAGATCGTTGGCTCGATCAGGGTGAGCGACAGGACCCGCTTCGGCTGGGCCAGCGCCAGCTCCAGCGCCACCAGCGCCCCGTACGAGACGCCCGCCACGTGCGACACCTCGACGTCCCGAAGGTCCAGCGTCGTCGCCACGTCGCTGGCCTGGAGGCTCACCGCGATGGCGTCGGTCGCGCCGGGCGGCGAGCGGCCGTAGCCCCGGCGGTCGACGGCGATCACCCGGTAGCCGCCCTGCACCAGCGGCCCGATCGTCTTCGCCCAGGCTGGACCGGAGTGGAACACACCTCCGTGGATGAGGGTGACGGCCGGCCCGGCGCCGCGTTCGATGGCAGCAAGCTCCAAGGGGGTGTCGCTCACCATCGGATTATCTCAGGCAACGCCCTTTGCGCTCCCTCTGCGCTCCTTCGCCGTAAACTATTGGGAAGGCCTGGAGGCTGGAGCCCCGGGACCAGAAAGGAGTGCGTCATGCCCGTCCCCGCACGGACCACGGTGCGCGATCTCGCACGTTGCAAGTCGGAGGGCAGGCGGTTCGCCATGCTCACGGCCTACGACTTCCCGACGGCCCGCCTCCTGGACGAGGCGGGGATCCCCGTGCTGCTCGTCGGGGATTCGCTGGCGCAGGTCGTGCTCGGGTACGACACCACCCTGCCGGTCACGATGGACGAGATGCTGCACCACTGCCGGGCGGTCGCCCGGGGTGCCCGCAACGCACTCCTCATCGGCGACATGCCCTTCGGCAGCTACCAGGTCTCCGTCGAGGACGGGATCCGCAACGCCACCCGCTTCCTCAAGGAGGGTGGCATGCACGGCGTCAAGATCGAGGGGCCGCACCTCGAGCTGACCCAGGCCCTGACGGAGCTCGGCGTGCCGGTCATGGCGCACCTGGGCCTCACGCCCCAGTCGGTGCACGCCCTCGGCGGCTACCGGGTCCAGGCCCGCAGCGAGGAGGACGCCCACCTGCTGCTGGCCCACGCCCTGGAGCTGGAGAAGGCGGGGGCGTTCAGCCTCGTGCTGGAGGCGGTCCCGGCGGCCGTGGCGACCACGGTCACCCGTTCGCTGGCGATCCCCACCATCGGCATTGGCGCCGGGGCCGGGTGCGACGCCCAGGTGCTCGTCGTCCACGACCTGCTGGGCATGGGAGCGAGCCACGAGGCGGGGCCGAAGTTCGTGAAGCGCTACGCCAACCTGGGCGAGACGATCGTCGAGGCGGCCACGGCCTACCGCCGTGACGTCGAGGCCGGCACCTACCCGGACGAGGCCCACTCGTACTGAGGCGACGGCCCGAACCTATCCGGGGGTTTTCGGCGGCGGCGACGGCCGGTAACCCATTGCCGCCAGCCAGCTGCGGGCCCGTCCTCGCTGCCGGTCCTCCGAGAAGGCGTACCAGCGGTCGACCTCACTAGGCCAGCGGCTGAGGACGTCCTTGAAGCGCCGGAACGCCCCCCGGCCCTGGATGGCGATCCACAGACGGTCGGCCCGGTCGGGGTCGCTGACCGTGCCAATGAACCACTCCATATCGCGATAGGCGTCGTTGGATCCCTCGCAGTCAACGTAGAGCCAGCGATCGGGATCCTCGTCTTCTGGGTTCTCGTTGCCTATCTCTTGTTCGTATTCAATGGCTGCCCGGTGCCAGACCTCGCCGGTCTCGAGGTCGATGCGCCCGCCGCCCGACAGGACGTCGCCCTCGAGGAGGATGGCCAGCTCGTCGAGAGGAACCGGCAGCGGGCGGAGCATCGGCGTAGGGCCCTCCCCGATCGCGGAGGCGAGATGATCGGCGAGGTCGTCGTCCCCGACCCAGCCTCGTTCACGGAGTGCGCCGATACATTGCGTGGCGAGCTCCTTGGCCCCGTCAACGCCCTGGGCGAGGGCCGACAGCAAGCCGTCCCCTACGAGCTGAAGGGAGTCCTTGTCCATACCTGATTCGCTCGCTAGGCGGCGCCCACCCCTCGGTCCCGGCCTACGGCAGGCCCGGGGTGCGGGTGGAGCGGTAGGCATTCGACCAGACGGCGGTCCGGTTAAGGTAGCCCTGCTGGGCCTGGGGGTCGGCGAGGCCGAAGTCACCGGTGTAGTCGGCGTAGCAGGTCCCCTGGTTCGGGATGCAGAAGGGCTTGGCCGGCTCGATCTGCGAACCCTCGTGCCACTCGTTGTAGCTCGTGATCGTCACGATCTCGGGCGCGGCGGCAATTGCCCCCGCCCACATCGCGTCGTAGGTGCCGCCGCCCAGACGCGGCCGGATCGTGCTGATGGTCGTCGCCCTCGTCCCGTCGAAGCCGGGGGCCACCGACGGGGCGCACTGCAAGCGGTTCGCCCGGGCAAGAGCGCAGAGCGGCCCGAAATCCGCGCCCGAGAAGTTGATGGGGTCGTAGGTGTAGATGCCGTCGAATCCGCCCAGCAGCGCGAAGTTGATCAGGCCCCCCTGGCCCGCCTTCGTGTAGGAAGGACCCCCGTTGGCGAACATGGTGATGTTGGGGTTCTGCGCCCGGATCGCCGCCCAGAACGACGAGTTCAGGAGCGTCGCCTGGTAGGCGTAGAAGACTTTGAAGCCCTTGGCAGTGAGATAGCTGATATCTGCGGGGCCCGTGGTGCCCCTGCCCCCGTAGGGCTCGAGGTGGATGGCCACATCGACCCCGTGGGCGGCTGCGGCGGTCTGGACCACGGACAGCGCCTTGTCCTCGTAGCTTCCCTGCCCCCACCACGACACGATCACCTGGTTGACACCTGCGGCCGCGATCTCGGCCATCTGCGAATCCACGACGGCGGTGTCGGTGCTGGAGTACGGGCCGCGGGCCGGGTAATAGGTGGCGCCGATGTCGTCCGGCGGCGTGTGGCCGCCCTGGTCCCAATGCTTCCACCCTGCTCCGGTTGACGCGGGGGTGCCGTACCACGGGTAGTAGAAGATGCCCACCTTGCCAGGGCCCGTGTTGGGTACGCCGGCGATGCCGACGACGGGCGCCTTGAGGCGCAGGCCCCCCGCGCTGCCGAAGAACGTGGCGTCGCCGAAGGAGAAGATCCCGCCGTCGGATCCCGCCAGCCAGTAGCCCAGCCCGCTCGGGGTGGCCGCGATGCCCACGACCGGCTTCACGGCGGGGTTGCCGCCGACGCTGCCGTAGAAGGCGGCGTCGCCGAAGGAGAAGATCCCGCCGTCGGAGGCGACGAGCCAGTAGCCCTGCCCGGTGGGGGTGGAGGCCATGCCGACGATGGGCTTGTTGAGCGGCGTGCTGCCCGTCGAGCCGAAGAACGCCGCGTCGCCGAAGGAGAAGATCCCGCCGTCGGAGGCGACGAGCCAGTAGCCCTCTCCGGTGGGCGTGGCTGCGGCGCCGACGATGGGTTTGTTGAGCTTGGTGCTGGCCGTCGAGCCCAGCAATGGGACGCCGAAGTTGAACACGCCGCCGTCGGAGGCGACCAGCCAGTACCCGGCCCCCAGGGGGCTGGCGATGATGGCCACGACGGGCTGGTTGAGCTTGATGCCCCCCGTGGAGCCGAGGAAGGGGACGTTGAAGGAGAAGATGCCGCCGTCGGACGCCGCCAGCCAGTAGCCGTTGCCGAGCGGCGTGGTCGCCATGCCCACGATCGGCTTGTTGAGGGCTCCGACGCTGCCCTTGAACTGGGCGTTGCCGTAGGAGAAGACGCCACCGTCCGTGGCGGCCAGCCAGTAGCCCCTCGGGACGTGACCGGGGTTCTGGGTACCGACCTGTCGCACGACCCGGCCGGTGCCACCAGCGGTCCCGTGGGCGCCCTGGGCCACCGGCGTTGCCGTCACGGACAGCACGGCCACTGCCACCACCCCGAGAAGGGCTGCGAGCGACCCTCCCAGCCCGCGACGGAGCGATCTCCCCAACAAGGTCATGCTCCAGACCTTATCTCGGGATCGGCCTCGTCGCCGGGATTACCGAGGGCCTGCTGGCGGAGGAGCGGCCAGAGGGTTCGCACGTAGACGGCGAGCCGCTCCGCGGCCTCGCTGGCGAGCTCGGGGTCATCGGGCCCGGTTTCTTCCAGGAACTCCGAGACTCGCCGCCACGTACCGGCCCTCGGTCCGAGGGCCGGCCCGATACCCGCTTCGGGAAGCGAGGCTGCCCACGACGCCCGGCCCGAGCTGAGCGCTACCAGGCGACGCTCATTGACCGCAGGGTCGGGGTGCTCCAGGTGAAGCCCCACCTCGATGACCGGCCCCCGGGTCGGCGACCACCGTTGCGCAACCATCTGCACCTCGAAGTGGATGGCCGGGTCGGCGTACCACAGCTTGATCAGCCGGGAGGCCCGGACGGACTCGTAGTTGCGCAGAGCCGGGCCGAGCAGACCCCGCAGCTCGTCGTCGATCTGGTCGAAGAAGGCACGGCTCACGAAGGCTCAAATGTAACCGGAGGACTCCCAGCCAAGGGCGAGAAGGCATTCGGGCGGTCTACCCGGTTGGTGGGTTCCCCAACCGCGGCCAGTCCTTTGTTTACTTCCACGTCACAAATCTGAATCTTGGGCGAAACATTCCACCGTTAACATCCGCGCCATGGTACCTGGGCGGGACCGGGCTGGGCCCTGAGTTTGTATCCATCTTTGTACACAGAGTCTGTACACAGAGCGTCTGCTCAGGACAGAGAAGGGGGGAAGGATTTGAGGGGGGCAAGGATCTTGAAGCACCGTCGGTACGAGCTGTTGCCCGTGGCATTGCTCTGCGTCCTGGCGCTGGTTGCGTCCGCGTGCGGCAAGAAGGCCACGACTTCCACAGGAGCCACACCAACCGGCACCGCGTCGGGCGGCGGCTCGGGGGCGATGCCGGGTGTGGTCGGCGCCATCATCAAGGTCGGCGACCTCCACTCGCTCAGCGGCACGATGGCCATCAGCGAGGTGGCCGTGAAGAATGCCGAGCTTCTGGCGATCGACGAGGTCAACGCGGCGGGCGGCGTGCTCGGCAAGCAGCTCCAGGTCGTGACACAGGACGGGGCCTCCGACTGGCCGACCTTCGCCGAGAAGGCCAAGCAGCTCATCACCGTGGACAAGGTCGCCACCGTCTTCGGCGGCTGGACCTCCGCGAGCCGCAAGGCGATGCTCCCGGTGTTCGAGCAGTACAAGGGCCTGCTGTGGTACCCCGTCCAGTACGAGGGCCTGGAGAGCTCGCCGGACATCTACTACACCGGCGCGACGACCAACCAGCAGATCATCCCGGGCCTCGAGTACCTGAAGGCCCAGGGCAAGACGAAGCTCTTCCTGCTCGGCAGCGACTACGTCTTCCCCCGTACCGCCAACAAGGAGATCAAGGCCTACGCGGCGGCCAACGGGATGACGATCGTCGACGAGCAGTACACGCCGCTGGGTTCGACGGAGTTCGGCACCCTCGTCAACAAGATCGCCGCCGACAAGCCCGACGCCGTCTTCAACACGCTGAACGGCGACAGCAACGTCGCCTTCTTCAAGCAGCTCAAGGGAGCGGGGATCACCCCCCAGCAGATGCCGGTCCTGTCGGTCAGCATCGCCGAGCAGGAGGTCGCGGGCATCGGCATCCAGAACATCGTCGGTCAGCTCACGGCCTGGAACTACTACCAGACGACCAACACGCCGGAGAACGCCAAGTTCGTCGCCGCCTACAAGGCCAAGTACGGGGCCAACCAGACGGTCGACGACCCCATGGAGGCCGGTTACACCGCCGTGCACCTGTGGGCGATGGCGGCCAACAAGGCGCAATCCACGGATGTGGCGGCCGTCAGGGCAGCCGCCGCCGGGCTCACCTTTGCGGCACCGGAGGGCACGGTGACCATCGACGGCCCCACGCAGCACCTCTACAAGACGGCCCGCATCGGCGTGATCGGGGCCGACGGCCTCATCACCGAGGTCTCGAGCTCGCCCCAGCCGATCAAGCCCGACCCGTACCTCAAGAGCTACACGTGGTGGAAGGGATAGTACGAGCTACTCCCCGAGATAGGGAGGCCGAATGGGAAGCCTGCTGACGCAGGCCTTCACGGGCCTGGGCATCGGCGCCACGCTGCTGCTCATCGCGCTCGGGCTGACCTTCACCTTCGGCCAGATGAACGTTATCAACATGGCCCACGGCGAGTTCATCATGGCGGGGGCCTACACCGCCTACATGCTGCAGGGCTCGTTCGGGAGGGAGACCTCGCTGCTGGTCTCCCTCCCGGTGGCCTTCGTCATCGCCGGCGCCCTGGGGGTGGCCCTCGAGACCGTCCTCATCCGCCGGATGTACGGGCGGCCGCTCGACACGCTGCTCGTCACCTGGGGGGTCAGCCTGATGCTCCAGCAGCTCGCCCGTGACCTGTTCGGCGCCGCGAACGTGCAGGTGCTCACGCCCTCCTGGCTGGTCGGCGGCGTGCACGTTGCCGGGGTGGACATGCCGTATGCCCGCCTTTTCATCATGGCCCTGGTCGCCGCGGCGGTCGCCGGCATCTGGGTCTACATGACCTACCTGCCCCAGGGCCGGCGGATGCGGGCCGTCATGCAGAACCGGCAGCTTGCGGCGTGCAGCGGCATCCCGACGGCCAGGGTGGACCGGCGCACCTTCTTCATCGGGTCCGGGCTCGCCGGGGTCGCTGGGGTGGCCCTCACGCAGCTCGGCTCCGTCGGCCCGACCCTGGGCACCAACTACATCGTCGACGCGTTCCTCGTGGTGGTCGTCGGGGGCCTCGGGCAGATCCGGGGCGCCATCATCGCCGCAATCGCCCTCGGCGTGCTCGACGCCTACGTCGAGTGGGGCACGTCGGCCAGCTTCGCCAAGGTGGTGGTCTTCGTGGCCATCGTCGCCTTCCTGCAGGCGAGGCCCCAGGGGCTGTTCGTCCTCAAGACCAGGGCACTCACATGAAGATGCCCGGAGCCAGCGGCGGGGCCAGGAATCCGTGGTACGGACGGATCGGCTTCGCCCTCGTGGCCCTCGGCTTCCTCGTGCTCGCCCCGGCGACGCTTTCCGACTTCGGCCTCAACCTGTTCACGAAGTACCTCTGCTACGCGATCATCGCCGTCGGCATCGGCCTGGCCTGGGGCCAGGGCGGCATGCTGAGCCTCGGGCAGGGCGTGTTCTTCGGTCTGGGCGGCTACGCCATGGGCATGTACCTCAAGCTCCAGGCAGCCGGCCCGGGCAAGGTCCCCGACTTCATGTCATGGAGCGGCGTCGAGAAGCTGCCGCTGCTCTGGAAGCCATTCCAGTACGCCTGGATTGCCCTGCCCGCGGTCGTGGTCGTGCCGATGGCGGTCGCAGCCGGCCTGGGAGCGATGGTCTTCCGCCGGCGGGTCCGCGGCGCCTACTTCGCCATCCTGACGCAGGCCCTCGCCGCGGCGTTCGTGATCCTGCTCATCGGTGAGCAGGGCTACACGGGTGGCACGAACGGCCTGACCAACTTCAGCCAGGCCTTCGGCCTCGATCTCGCGGATCCCACGAACCAGCGGATGTTCTACTTCATCACCGCGGGCGTGCTGGGTGCCATGTTCCTCCTGGCCCGGCAGCTCATGGCCAGCCGATACGGACGCCTCCTCGTTGCCGTGCGCGACGGCGAGGAACGGGTCCGGTTCCTCGGCTACAACCCCACGGTCATCAAGGTCATCGCCTTCAGCATCTCGGCAGGCATGGCCGGACTGGCAGGGGCGCTCTTCGTGCCGGTGGTCGGCATTATCTCCCCCGCCCTGCTCGGCATCGTGCCCAGCATCGAGATGGTGATCCTGGTGGCCCTCGGTGGGAGATCCAGCCTCGTCGGCCCCGTCATCGGTGCCCTTGCCGTCAACTACGCCAAGACCTCGCTCAGCAACCGGTTCCCCTCGGGCTGGCTCTACCTCGAGGGCCTGCTCTTCGTCGTCGTCATCGGGTTCGCCCCGATGGGCCTCGCCGGCCTTGTCGGCTACGGCCGCAGCGCCCTTGACCGCCTCCGGGGCTCCCCCGGCGCATCGCCCGCCGACGAGGCAAAGCGGCTGGAGGACGAGGTGGTGCCGGCGTGAGCGCGATCCTGGAGATCCGCGGCCTGGTGACGTCCTTCGACGGGTTCCGGGCGGTGGACGGCGTCGACCTGACCATCGCCGACGGCGAGATCCGCTTCCTCATCGGCCCCAATGGAGCGGGCAAGACGACCCTGATCGACACCGTCACCGGCCTCGTCAAGGCGGCGGCCGGGTCGGTGCGCTTCGCGGGCAAGGAGATGCTGGGCCTGAAGGAGTACGAGGTGGTCCGGGAGGGCATCGGGCGCACGTTCCAGACCCCCACCGTCTTCGAGCGGCTCAGCGTCGTCGAGAACATCGACCTTGCGGCGTCGTTCCGCCGTCCGGTGTACAAGCTCCTGCGCCGGCGGCGGGGCATGGACGACGCCATCGCCGGCGTGCTCGACGAGGTGGGGCTGCGCGAGTTCGCCGAGAAACCCGGGGGGACGCTGTCGCACGGCCAGCGCCAGTGGCTCGAGATCGGGATGCTGCTCGTGCAGAACCCGAAGGTCCTGCTGCTCGACGAGCCGGTGGCAGGCATGACCAAGGAGGAACGCACGCGCACCGGCGAGCTCCTCCAGGCGATCGCCCTCACCCGCACCCTCGTGGTGGTCGAGCACGACATGGATTTCGTGCGCCGCTTCGCCAGCCGGGTGACCGTGCTGCACGAGGGCAAGGTCCTCTGCGAGGGGCCCGTGGCCGAGGTCCAGGCGGACCTCGTCGTGCAGGAGGTCTACCTGGGCCGGGCCGCCGACCGCAGTGCCCACTCGGAGGTGAGCTGAGCATGTTGAGGGTCGAGGGCGTCGAGTCGGGCTACGGCCGGACGACCGTGCTGTTCGGCGTCTCGATGGAGGTGCCGGACGACGCCCTCGTGTGCGTCATGGGGCGCAACGGCGTCGGCAAGACCACCCTGATCAAGACGATGATGGGCGTGATCAAAGCCTCCCGGGGCCGCATCACACTCGACGGCCGGGACATCACGGACATGCGGTCGTACCAGCGGGTGAGGGCCGGCCTCGCCTATGTCCCGCAGGGCCGGGCAAGCTTTCCGAGCCTCTCGGTGCGGGAGAACCTGCAGGTGGTGATCGAGACGTCGCCCCACGGGGTCGCCGCCGGGCAGGCAGCGCTCGACGAGGCCCTCGACCTGTTCCCCAAGCTCCGCAAGCTGCTCGGCCGCCAGGCGGGGTTCCTCTCCGGCGGCGAGGCGCAGCAGCTTGCCATCGCCCGGGCCCTCGTGACGCGCCCCCGGCTGCTCCTGCTCGACGAGCCCACCGAGGGCATCCAGCCGTCGGTCATCATCGAGATCGAGAACGCCATCGCCCACCTGAACGCCACGAACGGTCTGGCGATCGTGCTGGTGGAGCAGTACATGGAGTTCGCCCTGCGGCTCGCCCAGCGCTACGTGGTGCTGGACGCGGGGCGGGTGGTTGCCGAGGGCGCCACCGAGGGCCTGGCCAACGAGTCGGTGCGGAAGCTGCTCGCGGTCTAGCCCAGCCCGGGCCCCCGGTCCCCCGCCGCCGGCAGAAGTGAGGAGTTTTTTGCGCGTCACATACGCGTAATTTCCTCCTCGCTTCGACAAGCCCTGGCAGGATCCGGGGCGAGGACGAGGCGGGCCAGGCCGGCAACGGATGCGTCACCGGCTCTCTTCGACCACACGACGTCCTGGACGTCGGGCACGGGGGCCCAGCCGAGCGACGTGAGCGCCGCATCGGCGTTCGCCACGACTGTCCGGGCGTCGGCGGCGGTGCGGAACCGGATGACGAGCAATGGGCAGGCTGACCGTACCGTTCCGACGTCGTAGCGGGAGACCACCTTCGCGTCGGAGGGCAGCGCGGCAGCGACCTGGGCGAGCGTGCCGTGGATCCGCCCTCCCGGCTCCTTCATGGCGTGGCGTTACTGTCGCATACCTCCGCTCCGATTGAGCGGAACGTTTAGTCGGATTTTGGTGCGCCGCTGGAACCGTCGACCTTTCTTTGTATGAATAAACATGATAATGATGGTTAATCATACAAAGAAGATCGCTGCGAGCTTCAAACGCACCACAGTTCACACCTGCTGCGATGCCAGGGCGCTTCCGATGACGGCGAGGGAGTCGGGGTTCTCCAGCGACGAGATGTCGCCGGGGTCTTCTCCCCGCACCACCGCGCGGATGGCCCGCCGCACGATCTTGGCCGACCTCGTGTGGGGCAGGTCCGGCACGAAGACCACCCGCTCGGGGCGGAAGGGCCTGCCGATCGCCCGGTCGACGAGGTCGCCCAGACGGGTCGCCAGGCCCTCGTCGGGCGCCCCCGCCAGCACGCAGAAGCACCAGAGCGCCTCCCCCTTCACGTCGTGGGGGATGCCGATCACGGCGGCCTCGACGACGGCCGGGTCGCCCACCAGGACCGACTCGATCTCGGCGGGGCCGATGCGCCGGCCCGCGACGTTGATCGTGTCGTCGCTGCGGCCGTGGAGGAACCAGAAGCCGTCCTCGTCGATGGAGGCCCAGTCCCCGTGGCGCCACACGCCCGGGATTGCCGACCAGTAGGTCGCCAGGTAGCGGTCGGGGTCGCCCCAGATGCCCCGGGTCATCGAGGGCCACGGCTGCCGGCAGATCAGTTCGCCCACCCCACCCCGCACCGGGTTGCCTCCGGCGTCGACCACGTCGACGTCCATGCCGAGCGACGGACCCCGCAGCGTGGCGACCTTCAGCTCGGTGATGGGGTACGGCGACAGCAGGCAGGCCCCGATCTCCGTGCCGCCGGAGAGGTTGATCACCGGGCAGCGGCCCCCGCCGGCGTGCTCGAAGTACCAGCGGTAGGGCTCGGGGTTCCAGGGCTCCCCCGTGGAGGCCAGGATGCGGAGCCGCGAGAGGTCGTGGGCCTCGACCGGGCCGGTGCCCGACGGCATGAGCGAGCGGATGAGGGTCGGGGACACGCCCAGGATCGTGACGCCGTGGCGCTCGCAGAGCGCCCAGAGGCGGTCGGGCGCGGGGTGGGTCGGGGCGCCCTCGTACAGGAGCACCGTGCCGCCGAGGGCCAGCGTTCCCACGGTCTCCCACGGGCCCATGATCCAGCCCATGTCGGTGACCCAGTGCAGGACGTCCCCGGGCCTGCAGTCCACCTGGTAGGCGACCTCGGCCGCCACCTTCACAAGGAAGCCACCGTGGACGTGGACGGCCCCCTTGGGCTTGCCGGTGGTGCCGGAGGTGTAGGCGATCATCCACACGTCCTCGGCCTCGGTCGCCTCGGTCGGGGCCTCCGCGGGCTGCTCGGCGAGCAGCTCGTCCCACACGACGTCGTGTTTGCGGTGCCACTCCACCGGCCTCCCGACGTGCCGCAGGATCAGCGTCGTGTGGAGATGGATCATGTGGGCCGCCTCGTCCGCCGCCTCCTTCATCTCAACCAGCCTGCCACGATGCGTGTAGCCGTCGGCGGAGATCAGCGCCCTGGCCCCCGCATCCTCGAGGCGGGCCGCCACGGCGGCGGGGGCGAAGCCCGAGAAGATCGGAAGGTAGACGGCGCCGATCTTGGCGATGGCCATCATCGACACGACGGACTCGACGCACATGGGCAGGTAGACACCGACCCGGTCGCCCTTGGCGATGCCGATCGACCGCAGCCCGTTGGCCAGCCGTCCCACCTCGGCGGCAAGATCCCGGTAGGTGAGCGAGCGGACGGAGCCATCCTCCCGTTCCTCGATCACGGCGGTGCGCTCCGCCGCGTCGCCAGCGGCGTGGCGGTCGACACAGTTGTGGGCGATGTTGATCAGGCCGCCGCCAAACCAGGTTGCCCACTCGATGCCCTGGTGGGTGTCGAGCACCCGGTCGTAGGGCCGGTCCCACTCGAGGCCGAGGTCCCGCTCCACCTGCGACCAGTACCAGGCCACGTCCTCGACGGAGCGCCGTACCATCTCCTCGTAGGACCCGATGCCGTAGCGCGCCATGAAGCGGGACAGGTTGGAGCCGTCGAGGTACTCGGCGGTGGGCCGCCAGATCAGTTCGGACATCGCTGGAGAGTATCCTCTGGCGACGATGCGTAGCGTTGCCAACGGCGTGGGGACCGAGTTCGACGTCACCGGAAGCGGCACCCCGGTGGTCCTCCTTCACGGCTTCCCCGACAGTCGGAGACTCTGGCGCAACCAGGTCCCGGCTCTGGCCGAGGCCGGCTTCCAGGTGGTCGTCCCCGACCTGCGGGGCTACGGCCGCTCCGACAAGCCGGCGGAGGTGGAAGCCTACGCGATGCCGCTGCTCGCCATGGACGTGGTCGGGATCCTCGACACGCTCGGCGTCGGGAAGGCCCACGTCGTCGGGCACGACTGGGGCGCCGCCCTCGCCTGGGTGCTGACGGCCCTGGTCCCCGACCGCGTGGACCACCTTGCGGCGCTGTCGGTGGGCCACCCCGCGTCGTTCCGGACCGCCGGCATACGCCAGTACGAGAAGTCGTGGTACATGCTGCTGTTCCAGTTCGCGGGGATCGCGGAGGAGTGGCTCAGCGCCGACGACTGGGCGAGGGCCCGGTCGATGGGCCATCCCGACGCAGCGGCGGTCGTGGCCGAACTCGAGGCGTCCGGCTCCCTCACACCGGCGCTCAACTGGTACCGGGCCAACGTGCCTCCCCGCTCCTGGGTCGACCCTCCGCCCGCACTGCCCCCGATCCTGGCCCCCACCATGGGAATCTGGAGCAGCGGCGACCTGGCCCTCACCGAGGAACAGATGACGGGCTCTGCGCGGTACGTCGCCGGATCGTGGCGCTACGAGCGGCTGGACGGCCCCGGCCACTGGGCCCAGCTCGAGGCTCCCGAGGAGATCAACCGGCTGCTGGTGGACTTCCTCCCGGCCCCCTAGCCGCCCGTGCCCCCTCTGAACGAGCTCTACGACGTCGTGGTCGTCGGCGGCCGGGTGGCAGGGGCGACCCTCGCGGCGAACGTGGCCAAACGCGGCATGGGGGTGTGCGTCCTCGAGCGGGCCGAGTTCCCGAGTGACACGCTCTCCACGCACCTCTTCCAGAACCTCGAGGGCCTGGAGCGCCTGGGGGTGATGGGGCAGCTCCTCGCCACCGGCGCCCCGCCGCTGACCGAATTCCGGCTCCGCGTGGAGGACGTCGATCTCACCCAGGACCACCCGGACATGGCGATGCTCAACATCCGCCGCCGTGTGCTGGATCCCTTGCTGCTGAACAACGCCGAGGCCGCCGGGGCGGACATCGCCCTTCGGACCAGGGTCGTCGGGCTCCTGCACGACGAGCGCCGGGTGACCGGGGTCCGCATCGAGGATCCGGAAGGCCGCCCCTCGGAGATCCGGGCCAGGGTCGTGATCGGGGCCGACGGGCGCAACTCGACGGTCGCCCGCCTGGTGGGAGCACGGCGCTACAACGTGACGGAGAACGAACGGGCGGGCGGCCTCGCGTACTACGAGGGCGTCGAGCCGCACGGGGTCCTGCACTTCTACATCCTCGGGTCCACCTACTTCATCGGCTCCTCCTCCGACAGTGGCCTGTTCATGGCGTCGGCTTACTACGACAAGGCCGACCACCGCCGGTTCCGTGAAGGCAACGGCTTCGAGGACGCCCTGGCCACCTGTCCTCCCTTTGCCTCGTTGCTCAAGGGAGCGACGCTGACGGCCCCGCCTCAGTTCGCCTCCCGGTGGCAGGGGTTCTTCCGGGAGTCCGCTGGCCCGGGGTGGGCCCTCGTCGGCGATGCGGGACACTTCAAGGACCCCGCCCCCGGCCAGGGAATCGCCGATGCCATACGGCAAGCCGAGCGCCTGGCCGAGTACGCCTGCTACGGCATCGACACCCACAGCCTCGGCGACCAGCTGGCCCGGTGGTGGCGCTGGCGCGACCACGACGCCGCCGAGATGTACTGGTGGGCGAGAGAGTTCGGGAGGGCCGGCGTCCAGTCGCCGGTGGTCGTGGAGATGTTCCGCCGCATCGCCGCCGACCCCCGCACGCTACGGGCCGGCCATGCCGTCGCCTTCCACCAGCAGCGGCCCTTCCGGATCTTCAGCCCGGTGCGGGCCTCCACGGCCGCCGGCCGCCTGCTGGCCCGCGGCGGCACCCCACGGGGCAAGGTCGTGGCCGACCTGCTCGGCCTCGGTGCCCGCGACTTCCAGCGGCGTTGGCGCACGCACCGCCCGGTCTACGAGGCGGGGCCGGCCCGGGCCGCTCAGGAGGAGCCGGAGGAGGTCCTGCACTGAGGGGTCGCAGGTTCTTTGCGAATCCCGTTGCGCTTGCCGCATCGTGGTGCGCAAAGAAGGGAGAACTCCCGGTTTATCCTGGCCCATGACCCCTCTGGCTCCTTACGACGCCTCGACCGCACTCGTGGTGGTCGACGTCCAGAACGACTTCGCCGACCCGGCCGGCAGCCTCTACGTGCGCGGCGGCGAGGAGGTCCCGGCCCTCGTGAACGCCGAGCTGGCCGCAGCCCGAGCGGCCGGCGCCCTCGTGGTCTTCACCCAGGACTGGCATCCCGCCCAGACGCCGCACTTCGTGACGAGCGGGGGCATCTGGCCGGTGCACTGCGTCGGCGGAACGTGGGGGGCGGAGCTGCACCCGGCCCTCGACGCCGCCCCCTCCGAGCCCCGCATCCGCAAGGGCACCGGCGGCGAGGACGGCTACTCCGGCTTCACCATGGCCGACCCGGTGAGCGGCGAGAAGGCATCGACCGGTCTGGACACACTCCTGCGGCAGGCGGGCATCCAGCGGGTGGTCGTTGCGGGCCTGGCGACGGACTACTGCGTGAAGGCGACCGCCCTGGACGCCGTGTCGCTGGGGTACGAGACGGCGGTGCTCAGGGACGACATCCGGGCGGTGGACCTGCAACCCGGCGACGGCGACCGCGCCATCGCCGAGATGGAGGCTGCGGGAGCCACGCTGGCCTGAGATTTATTCGTGGCCGGCCGCCAGTTCCCGGGACCGTTCCATCGCGGCCTGGATGGCGTTCAGCATGGCCCCCCGGACCCCTGCCATCTCCAGCTGGCGCATCGCCATGATCGTCGTCCCCCCGGGTGAGGTCACCGCTTCCCGCAGCTCCACCGGATGCATGCCGAGGTCCCCGAGGAGCCGGGCGGTGCCGAGCATGGTCTGGACCACGAGATCCGTCGAGGTGGTGCGCGGCAGGCCGAGCATGATGCCGGCGTCGATCATGGACTCCGCCAGCAGGGCGAAGTAGGCCGGCCCCGAGCCCGAGACCGCGGTGACGGCGTCCATGTAGGCCTCGCCCACCGTGACGACCTTGCCCACGTGCGCCAGCACGTCCTCGGCCACCTTGAGGTGCTCCGGCCCGGCGTGGGCTCCGGCACAGATCCCGGCGATGCCCTCGCCGACCTGGGAGGCGGCGTTGGGCATGGCCCGGACGACGGGGACGCCCGCAGCCAGCCGCTTCTCGATGAAGGCGGTCGAGATGGCGGCCGCCACCGACAGGACCACGTGGTTGGGGGTCACGTCGGCGGCGATCTCCTCCAGCAGCACGCCGACGTCCTGCGGCTTGGCGGCGATGACCAGGATCCGTGCCTCACGGGCGGCCTCGACGTTGGAGGTCGTGGCGTGCAGCCCGTGCCGGGTGGCAAGCTCCTCCGCCCGCTCCGACCGGCGGGCGGTGACGATGATCTGATTGGGACGGCGCCACCCCGACGCGATCAGGCCTGCGGCGAGGATCTCGCCGAGCTTGCCGCAGCCGAGGATCGCCAGGGGGGCGTCAAAACCTTCGTCCACGTGCCGAAGTATAGGGACCGGTCAGTTGTCGTCGCCGTACTCGTCGTGGAGACGCCACCACTGGTAGGGCGGTGTCTGCGGCCACCCCTCGGGCGAGTCCTCCCAGGCCTCCTGGCGGCCGAGCGGTGTCAGGTCGAGGAGGTTGAAGTCGAGCCGGAGCCGGTCGACGCCGCGGGAACTCGTGAAGTAGGTACGGAAGACATCGTCGCCATCGCGGAGGAAGACGCTGAGACCGAACCGTTCATCGCCGTCCTCGGTGGTGACGCCGAAGTCGGAGTTGAAGTCGGACTCGTTGGACGAGTACCAGGGCAGGGACCAGCCCATGCGCTGCCTGAGGGGCTGGATCTGCGACTGCGGGGCCCGGGAGACCAGCGCCATCGTGGTGTCGCGGGCATTGAGGTGGGCGAGGTTGCCGATGTTGTCGGTGAACGACGAGCAGCCCTCGCAGGGACGCTCCGAGCCCGGGCCGAACATGAAGTGGTAGGCGATGAGCTGCCGGCGCCCCTCGAAGAGGTCAACGAGGGTGGCCGGGCCGTCGGGACCCTCGAAGACGTACTCCTTGTCGATCCGGACCATGGGCAACCTGCGGCGCTTGGCGGCCAGGGCGTCGAGTGCCCGGGTCGCCTCCTTCTCCTCGACCAGCAGCTCGTCCCTCACGGTCTGCCAGTCGTTGGGGGTGACGACGGGTGGAAGATGCATCGGTCGACCTCCTGTCTCGTTCGTTCCTTCGGTCACCCCACGATAGACCGTTCCCTTAGGGAACTCAAGTGAGCTAGGATAGATCCATGCAGAGGACCCGCTTCGGAGACATGGCGTGCTCGATCGCCCGCACCCTCGACATCGCGGGCGAGCCGTGGTCGCCGCTCATCATCCGCGACGTCTGGGTGGGCACCAACCGGTTCGACGATATCCAGCGGGGGCTGGGGATCTCGCGCAAGGTCCTCGCCGAGCGCCTCGCGTGGCTCCAGGCGCAGGGCGTGCTGGAGCGGCGCCCGTACTCGGAGCGGCCGCCGCGTGACGAGTACGTCCTCACCGAGAAAGGTCTGGAGCTCTGCGAGGTGCTGATGGCGATCACCGCCTGGGGGGACCGCTGGACTGCCGGCGAGGCCGGGCCGCCGGTCCTGCTGCGACACCGGACGTGCGGCCTGCTGACGTACGCCGAAGTGCGCTGTGCCCAGTGCGGGGAGGCACTGCATGCCAGCGACATCGGCTTCGAGCTGGGACCTGGAGCGGAGCCCGCCCCGGAGGGTGTGGAGAAGATCTAGGCACTACGATTCGGCGCATGCCCAACCGACTGCTGCTGCGCCTCGCCGCCCAGGACGGGATCCGGCGGCTCGTCACCAGCGCCCCGCCCACCCGGCGCGTCGTCAAGCGCTTCGTCGCCGGGGAGACCCTCGCCGACGGGATGGCGGCGGCGGCCTCGCTGAACGAGCACGGGATGGGCGCCATCCTCGACTACCTGGGCGAGAACGTGGCTACCGGGGAGCAGGCCGACCAGGCCGCCGGGGCATACCTCGCCAGCCTGGCTGCGATCGGCCGGAGTCGCACCGACGCCCACGTCTCGGTGAAGCTGACGCAGCTCGGCCTCGACCTTTCGTTCGATGCAGCGGTCGCCCGCCTCGGCGAGATCTGTGCCGCGGCGACGACCGCCCGGACCCGGGTGGCGATCGACATGGAGGGCCACGAGTACACCGACCGGACCATCGAGGCCTACCGGATCGTCCGCAAGGAGTTCGCACATCCCGTCCTCGCCCTCCAGGCGTACCTGAAGCGCACCGGGGCCGACGTCGCGGCACTCGCCCCCCTGCGGCCCGCCATCCGCCTCGTCAAGGGCGCCTACAACGAGCCCAAGGACATCGCCTACGGCCCGTGGAAGACCCGTGACGCGTTCCGGCGCCTCCTGCAGCCCCTCCTTGCGCAGACCCCGTACACGGGCGTCGGCACGCACGACGAGCTCATGGTGCAGGAGGCCATCCGCTTCGCCCACCGCAAGGAGATCCCCACCGACCGCTTCGAGTTCCAGATGCTCTACGGCGTCCGGCGGGATCTCCAGGAGAAGCTGAGGGCCGAGGGCTACGGCGTCCGGGTCTACGTCCCGTTCGGGGAGGCGTGGTACCCGTACCTCATGCGCCGCATGGCCGAGCGGCCGGCCAACCTCCGCCTGTTCCTCGAGGCCATCGCCCGGGGCTAAGCGACAGAAGAGGTGTGGAAGAAATGGGCACAAGGGCTACGTCCCGTTCGGTCGGCGACGGCGTTAGGGCCCCCCTGAGCCGCTGGCGCAAGCGAGGGGCGTCGCTCTTGCCTGAGCTGGGAGCCACCACCCCCACGAGTCCGGGCCGCCCGGGCCAGCTTGACTGCCGGAGGTGGTGATACGCTAGCAACCGTCATGGACCGGACCCGCTTGAGCCTGACCGCCCTCCTCCTAACCTGACGGCGAGCCACCTTCGGGTGCTCGCCTCCGCCTCCTGCGCCTTCGGGCCGGGAGGTTTTGTTTTTCCCACTCTGCCACCACACCAAAGGAAACGCCGATGCCTACTCCGCCTGTGAGCCCGAGAAGGATGCCATTCGAAAAGTACCGGCCTTTCCTCCCGCTCCCGATTGAACTTCCCGGCCGGCGGTGGCCCGACGTGCGCATCGAGAAGGCGCCGTTGTGGTGTTCCGTCGATCTCCGTGACGGCAACCAGGCCTTGATCGACCCGATGGACCCGACCCGCAAGATGCGGATGTACCAGACGCTGGTCCAGATGGGCTTCAAGGAGATCGAAGTCGGCTTCCCGTCAGCCTCGCAGCCTGACTACGACTTCGTCCGCCAACTGATCGAAGAGGATCTGATCCCCGACGACGTGACCATCCAGGTCCTCGTTCAATGCCGGGCGGAACTGATCGACCGGACCTACGAGTGCATCAAGGGTTGCCCTCGGGCCATCGTCCACTTCTACAACTCGACGTCGGTGTTGCAACGGCGAGTCGTATTCGGCCTCGACCAGGCGGGCATCACCCAGATCGCGGTAGACGCAGCCCGGTTGTGCCGCAAGCTTGAGGAGACGGTTCCGGCCAGCGCGGTCCGGTACGAATACTCGCCGGAGAGCTTCACGGGCACCGAGTTGGACTACGCGGTGGAGATCTGCGGGGCGGTGATGGATGTCATCGAGCCGACCATCGATCGAAAGATCGTCCTGAACCTGCCCGCCACCGTCGAGGGCTACACCGCCAATGTGTATGGCGACGCCATCGAGTGGTTCCTTCGCAACATTCCGGGCCGGGACAAGGTCATCCTGTCGCTGCATCCCCACAATGACCGCGGGACAGCAGTGGCCGCGGCTGAGTTCGGCGTCATGGCAGGCGCCGATCGGGTGGAAGGCACGCTGTTCGGCAACGGCGAGCGAACCGGCAACGTCGATCTGGTGAACCTGGCGCTGAACCTGTTCAGCCAAGGCGTCGACCCAGAACTCGACATCGGCAACATCGACGAAGTGCGCCGGGTGACGGAATACTGCAACCGCCTCCCGATCAGCCCCCGGCATCCCTACGTAGGGGACCTGGTGTACACCTCGTTCTCCGGCTCGCACCAAGATGCCATCAAGAAGGGCTTTGCGGCCCTGCCCGATGACTACCAAGAGTGGGCTGTCCCTTATTTGCCGGTCGACCCCAAGCACGTGGGGCGCAACTACGAGGCGGTTATCCGGGTCAACAGCCAATCGGGCAAGGGTGGCGTCGCGTATGTGATGAAGGCCGAGCACGGATTCGATCTACCACGCCGGCTACAAATCGAGTTTTCCCGGTCCATCCAGACGATCACCGAGGACACCGGCACCGAGATCAGCCCCGGCGAGATGTGGGTCCGGTTCTCGGAGGAATACCTGCAGCCGCAAGGGACGGAACTCATGTCCCACGAGATCGCGACGAGTGGCGACGTCACCTCGGTGATCGCAGGTCTACGGGTCCAGGGCCAGTCTGTGACGGTGACGGGAAGCGGCAATGGTCCCATCGCGGCCTTCGTGCAGGCCATCAACAGCCAACTGCACATTCCTATCGAGGTGCTGGACTACGCGGAACACGCCGTCGGTGCGGGCGCCGCCGCCCAAGCGGCCGCCTACGTCGAGGTCCGCTGCGATGGGGCCCTCCGCTGGGGTGTTGGCCT
>JAOPZY010000104.1 GCA_025963875.1 Actinomycetota bacterium | reverse complement strand
GCCGAAGGCCCTGGCCGTGGTGCCGGCGGCCGAGCGCGCCGACGTGGCCGCCCTGGCCCGCCTGGTCGCCGACGAGCTGAACGTCAAGGAACTGGAGCTTGTCGAGTCACTGGAACAACTGGTCCATTACTCCGTCAAGCCCAACTTCCGGGCGCTCGGCCCCCGTTTCGGGCCTCGGATGCCGAAGATCGCCGCAGCCCTGGCGGCCCTCGGGCCGGACGAGGTCCGTACCCTTCGTGAGCAGGTCGCCGCGGGGGGACCGGTGACCCTTGACGTCGAAGGCGAGACCCTGACCCTCGAAGCGGCCGACCTGGACGTGCGGGCCGAGAAGCGGGAGGGCTACGAGGTCGAGCACGAGGGCCCGTACGGCGTGGCCCTCGACGTCGAGGTCACACCCGAGCTGCGAGCCGAGGGCCTGGCCCGTGAGGTGGTCCGAGCGGTGCAGGACGCCCGCAAGGAAGGTGGGCTCGACATCGCCGACCGCATCGGGCTCTACCTCGAGGCCGGCGGGGAGCTGTCGGAGGCCATCGCCGCGCACGAAGCCTGGATCCTCAGCGAGGTCCTTGCGACGGAGCGTCTCGCCGAGCCGAACGACAGCGACGACGGATTTGCCAAGGTGGCGGACATCGAAGGGGAGCCGCTGGCGATCGGGATCGTCAGGGCCTGAGAGGGGAGGCAAGGGTGAACGCCGGCAAGGCTCGTACCGCACTGGCCGTCGTGCGGCTCGTCAACGGGACCATCGCCCTGGTGGCGCCGGACAAGTTCCTGCGCGTCATCGGGATCGACCCTGAGGAGAACCAGGTGGCCACCTACTTCCTCAGGATGTTCGGGATCCGGACAATCCTTCTCGGGCTGGATCTCCTGTCGGGAGAGGGGGCGGCTCGGGACCGCGCGGTCAAGCGGGCCGTCGTCATCCATGCCACCGACACCGTGGCCGCGGTGGTGGCGGGTGCGACGGGGGCCCTCCCGATCCGAGCCGCCGTCTCCGGCGCCGTCACGTCGACGGTCAACACCGCACTGTCGGTCATCGCGCGGTGCTCCGAGCCGGCGAATTAGGACGGATTCAGCTTCCACGAGAAGGACGGCCAGCCATGACGACGGACGTGGCCCACCACATAGGCGAAGTAGACCAGCACGGCTCCCCCGGCGAAGATCAGGTGCAGCCCGTGGTGCCCGGCGAGCTCCGACAGCAAGTTGACCTGCGGCTGGGCGCTGACTTCGGATCCGTGGGCCCCGGCGTGGAGCGCCGTGATCGCCCAGATGGTGAGTGAGGCCGTGGCCCCCAGGATGGCGGTGAGGGCGACGCGGTACGCGGGGCGCTCGGATCGACGGCCCTCGCCCACGCGGAAGGCCAGCAGGATCAGGGCCACGACGAGCACCTCCTCGAGGATGGTCGAGATGATGTCCGCCCGTCCGGCATGCTCGGCCACCCCGGCGAAGGGACCGAAGGGTAGGCCCGAGGTCCGGGAGGCAATCCAGGTCCCGATCGTGAGCAACGAGGCGGCGGCCCCGACCGCGTAGAGGGCCCGGCTGGGCCTCCCGATCACCAGGGCAGCCCAGACCACCTGGAAGATCCCGAGCCCGATGAAGAACATGGCGGCGATCCGGTAGTTCGCCCAGTGTTCGGGGACGGCCGCGAAATGGATCAGCCCCGAGGCCACAGAGACCGTGGCCGCCGCCGCCAGCAGCAGCCCGATCGGGCTACGGGCCGGTGCCGGGGCGAGCTCCAGAGTATTCACGCCAGGACTTCGGCACAGCTGCTGGGATCGGATTGGCGGACCTCCTATGCTCCCGTACCGTGAAGCTGCCCCCGCTCTCGCCGCCGGATCCGCCGCTGGACGACGGCACCGTCGCGCTCCGGCCCGTCTCGGTCACCGACATCCCCGACCTCGTGACCGCCTGCCAGGATCCCGACATCGCCCGATGGACGACGGTCCCCAGCCCCTACTCGGAGGCCGACGCCGAGGCGTGGCTCGCAGGTCAGGAGGCTGGGATGGCCAGCGGCCATGCCCTCGCGCTGGCCATCGTCTCCTCGGCGGGCGGGGAGCTGCTCGGGGCCATCGAGGTGGGGCAGCGTGGCGACGGCGTGGGCGAGATCGGGTATTGGGTGGCCCCGTGGGCGCGCGGGCGCGGCGTTGCAAGCGCGGCACTCAGGCTCCTCTCCGGGTGGGTGATCGGCCACCTGGGACTGGAACGGCTGCAACTCAAAGCCGACGTCCGCAACCAGGCCTCGCAGGCCGTCGCCCTCCGTGCCGGCTACCGGCGGGAAGGCGTCCTGCGGTCCTACGTCGAGCTCAAAGGCGAGCGGCGCGACATGGTGATGTTCAGCCTGCTCCCAGGCGATCGGGAAACAGGCGATCGGGAAACACGAGATCGGTAAGGTCGCCGGCCTTCACGCCACCGCCCGGACCAGGCCCATCAGGGCGGCGCCGGTCGCCAGGGCGGCAAGGCTTCCCGCCAAGGTGGCCTGGCGAGCCGTCCAGCTCACGGCGGCCAGGTAGAGGATGCCGCCGGCCCCGAACGCCATCCCTGCCCCAAGGACCGGCGGGGGAAGCAGGGGCAGGAAGAATCGCACCAGGACAAAGCCACTGGCCACGAGGGCCCAGGAAAGGACGCCGCGCGCCACCGAGGAGCGGACCGACAGGCCGGACCGCCGCAGCAGGGCGACCAGGGCCGTCGCCTCGGGGATGAGATGGGCGACGAGGCCGAGGGAGAGCAGGACGCCGAGGGTGGTGCTGACACCGTAGCCGGTCGCCGTGACCACGCCCTCGAGGAAGGCGTGCAACCACATGCCGAGCGTCGAGGCCCCGGCGGCGCCGTGGTGGCCGAGGCTGTCAAGGGCCTTGTGGATGGCGATGAAGATCAGGAGCCCGCCGAGGGCCCAGGCCGCGGCAACGGGCCCGATGCGCCGGACCGCGAACGGCAGGACCTCGAAGGCGGCGGCGCCGGCGAAGATGCCGGCCGCCAGGGGGACGACCCAGAGGCGCCAGGATGAAACGGCCTCGGTGTCGCCACCCGTCTCGGTGATCGCCATGTCGAGTTTCGTAGGACTCCCCTCGGAACGAGCATCAGGGCTTGGAACGGAAATACTCTTGCAGATCGCCAGGCGCTCTGCCCTTCCAGGGTATGCGGAATCTCCCGCCGTTGGCCGGCAGGGCAGGAATAGACTTGGGCCATGAGGACGGTCGTATGAGCAACCGCGTCGCTCGCGGGCTTGCGGTGGCAGCGGCGGGCTTGTTCGCCGGCCACATCGTCGTCTACCGGATCGTGGCGCCGGATACCTCGCAGGCGGCCGCGCTCGGCGGCTCGCACGCCTACCTCCCGCTCGCCCTGGCCGTCGGCCTCCTGGCGGCCGTCGTGGCGGGGGCGGGGGCATTCCTCCTCGGCTACCGGCGGGGTTCGGCCCCGGACTCCTGCCACCGCCGACCCGGACTCATCGCCACGCTCGTCCTTCCGGCGGTGGCCCAGGCGGCTGCCTTCGTCGCCCTCGAGGTCCTGGAGCGAGCGCTTGCCGGGGTCCCCATCGGGAGCCTTGTCGGTCCCCTGCTGTCCGTCGGCGTGGCGCTGCAACTCGTCGTCGGCGCTGCCGGGGGCCTGCTGCTCGCTGGCCTGGACCGGGCAGGGGAGCTGACCGGACGGGCCGTTGCTGCCCGCAGACGCCCCCTCGGCCGCGACACCGAGGCCCACCCGTGGCCCCCGGCCACCCCTGGCCCCATTTCCTCCCCCCGTCGCTCGCTCGCCATCCGAGGTCCTCCGGTCCCGGCGTACATACGCCACTGACCCTAGAGGACTCTCCAGGAAGGAACGCTTCCAAATGCGACGCATTCGATTCAGCCTGGGCGCGATCGCCCTGGCCACCGCTGGCCTGTTGATCGCCACGCCCGCCCTCGCCCACACCACGAAGGACGCCGGCCCCTACCACCTCACGTTCGGCTGGCGTAACGAGCCGGCCTACACCGGGGCTGAGAACGCCGTACAGCTCTTCGTCAAGGACGCCAAGGGCAATCCCGTCGACGACCTGGGCACCAAGGGGCTGACGGTGGCGGTCACGACCGGCACCGGGGCCACCGCCAAGACCAGCAGCCCGATGACCCTGACGAGCGCCTTCGACCCCGACACGGGTCTGGGCACCCACGGCGAGTTCGACGCCCCGATCCTGCCGACCACTGCTGGCACCTACACCTTCCACATCACCGGCGACATCTCAGGGACGGCGGTCGACGTGTCGGCTGCATCCTCGGACAAGACCTTCGCCGACGTCACCGATCCCACCGCTATCGAGTTCCCGGTGCAGACCCAGACCCTCCCTCAGCTCTCCTCGGCCATCACGACGCTCCAGGACCGGGTTGCCTCGGCGCAGTCGGCAGCCGCGGCAGCCAAGAGCTCGGCCTCATCCTCCAAGACGGTGGCCATCATCGCCATCGTTGTTGCCGTCGTCCTGGGCCTGATCGCCCTCGTCGCCGGCAGGGGCAAGAAGACTGCCTAAGCTCAGGTGGTGCGTGGCACTTGTTGCCGCGCTGGGGCTCGCCCTGCTGATGGGCCCCGGCGCGGCGGC
>JAOPZY010000099.1 GCA_025963875.1 Actinomycetota bacterium | reverse complement strand
TGACCTCGAAGGCCCCCATGACGGGCAGCTCGAACGACTTGTCAGAGAGCCTGAAGACGTCCACCCGCTCGGTCAACACGACTGGACCGTTGGCCGCAATGTTGATGACGCGGAACTCGATGCCCTCGATGCCCGGCGGGCCAGGGCGAATGAACGACGAGATCGTGTTGGCGATGTCCTCCCTGCCGGTGACCGGCGTCAGCGGGATGTTGTGGTAGACGGCGTCGTCGGTGAAAAATGCAGCCAGCTCGACAGCTCCGATGTCGTCGGACCACGCCGAGCAGAACCTCCGCACCACCTCGATCGGGCTCTCCATCTGGCTCCTCCTGCGGTCGAGCTTCGGGGACCTGCCCGGTGTGCCGGCTTCGGCGATCGCCCAAGAGGCGCCCAGGCTCAACTTTTGGCAGCCCCGTCCGAGAATACTCGGAGTGCTGGACCGTTGATCTGAGGGGAGTGCACTGCGTGTTCGGTGGGTGCTGAGGCGCCGCCATCCAGGGCGCGGTGTTGGAGAGTAGGTACTCGAGGGAGAGGCGGGCACCGCCGTCCCGGGCGGCGGTGCCAAGGGCTCATGCGGGCGGGAGAAGGGCACCGATTACGGCCTCATCAACGAAGGTCCCGTACTGCTCCGGGGGATCCGGCAACAGGGGGCGCCGCGCGCACTGCCGCCCGGGTCTCGACTTTCCCCTCAGAGCGGTTGAGGTCTACCGACGCTGAGGAGGGTCCAGCCAGCTTCCAGGAGCTGCGTGGCGCGCAGGATGAACAGCTTCACCGCCACATTGCCGCCCGATGAGTTTGACGCGGCCGCAGCGTCTTCTGTGCGTCGAAAGGAGTTGGGCGAGATGGCGACCTCGGTGGAGCTTCCGCAAGTGAAGACCTGGTATGACGGGCGTGGCGAGGGCGAGTCGCTCGTCCTGCTGCACGGCGGCGTGGTCGACGCGCGCTTCTTCGAACCAAACATCGATGCGCTCTGGCAGCACGGTTTCGGGTGTTCGTCGGTCAGAGCGTCGGCGCCTCGTCCGACCTCAGCGGCGTCGGTGCTCGGCCTCGCCCTCTACGGGGGGATCAAGGACTCGGAGCTTGCCGTCGTGCCCGGCACGTCGCATTTCCTCGCCCAGGAGAAATGCGACCTCCACAACGCGATAGTGGTCGACTTCCTCGCCAGTCACCACGTTGCGCCGATGCGCCGGATGCCGAGCGGATCAGCGGCCTGAACGATGGGCGGACGCGGCTTCTCGACGGAGGGATTGGCCCGCCTCCACGAGGCAATGACCGACCACGTCAACGCGCGGACGGTGCCGGGCATCGTCGTGGCGTTGGCTCGGGGCGGCGACGTCCACGTCGAGGCGATCGGCAATGCCACCGTTGGTGGTCGTGAGCCGCTGCGGCCCGATGCCCTGTTCCGCATCACGTCGATGACGAGGCCCGTCACGGCCGTGGCCACGCTGCTGCTGGTGCAGGACGGACGGCTGTCGCTCGACGAGCCGGTCGACCGGCTCCTTCCCGAACTGGCCGATCGCCGGGTCCTGCGGCGCCTCGACGGACCGGTCGACGATACCGTGCCCGCGCACCGGCCCATCACCGTGCGCGACCTCCTCACCTTCCGCGCCGGCTTCGGCATGATCCTGGCCCCGCCCGAGGATTACCCGATCCTGATGGCCGAGGCCGCTCTCGAACTCCGGTCCGTCGGACCTCCGACGCCGGTGACCCCGCATGGACCCGACGAGTGGATGCGGCGGATGGGAACCCTGCCGCTCATGGACCAGCCTGGGGACCAATGGCGGTACAACACCGGGTCGCAGATCCTCGGCGTGCTCGTCGCCCGAGCGTCGGGCCAGACGGTCGAATCCTTTTACGAGGAGCGCATCTTCGAGCCCCTGGGCATGAAGGACACCACCTTCCAGGTCCCGGCGCGCGACGTCCAGCGGCTGGTGCCTTGTTACCAGCAGGTCGACGGGCGACTCGAGCCGTTCGACGACGACGACCAATGGACACGGCCACGCGCCTTCACCGACTGCGGCGCTGGGCTGGTCGCCACCGCGCGCGACTACCTCGCCTTCGGGCAGATGCTGCTGGCCGGCGGCGTCCACAACGGCACACGCCTCCTGGCATCCGAGCTCGTGGCGGCGATGACCGCCGACCAGCTGCCCGCGGCGCAGCGCGACACCGCAGGCCCGATCCTCGGTGGACGCGGTTGGGGCTTCGGGCTGTCGATCATCGACCGGGTTGAACCCGGGGCCCGCGAACTGAAGGGCTACGGATGGAGCGGCGGCTTCGGCACCGTTTGGGCCAACGACCCCGATGCCGACCTCGTGGCGATCATGTGCACCCAGGTACTCGCGGCACCCCAAGAGTCGCGGCTCGCAACGGACTTCTGGTCAGCCACGTATGGCGCTCTCGAACGTTGAACCGCCCAAGAAGCCAGTGCAGCTCGGGGTCCCCATCGCTCGGGCAGAAGCCGCCTCTCCTGGTGATCACGATTCAGCCGCGTGGCCAGCCTTCAGGCGGCGCCGGAGAGCGTGCTGGGCCCTGATTCAAAGATGTTCTTTGTTTCCTTTACCGCGTATAGCGCGGTAGGAGAAGCAAAGAATCTCAGCGGTCATCGTCGAGGACCGAAGGCCGCCACTCATGACAACTCGCCTCCAGTGCGCGGCATAAAAAACTGCGGGTCGACCACTGCGAGTGTCGCGCGGGATTCACCCCGCGATCCTGTCCGAGGGGGGCCTGGGGTCGGCGCTCAGAAAGCGCTGGCGGGTTGGACCAGACCTACCCTGTTGCCGCTTTGAAGGCAGCCTGGAAGCCCGGCAGGGCACGCTCCACCATGGCGTCGTTAGCGGTCAGCGAGATCCGGAACCACCCGGGCAGCTCGAACGCCGCACCGGGCAGCACGTACACGTCGTGCTCGGCCAGCAGGGCGGCGAATGCCACGTCGTCGGCTACCGGGGACCGGACAAGGACGTAGAAGGTGCCTCCCGGACGGACCGTCTCGTACCCCATGTCCCCCAGGACGCTGAGCACCCGGTCCCGGCGCCGCTGCAGGGCGGCGATGTCGATGCTCGCCTTGTCGAGGTCCTCAAGCGCGTACTGCATCACGGCGTTGGGGAACTGGTAGCCGGTCACGACCTGCGCCACGAGGATCGCGTTGCGCAGCGCGGGCCGGTCCGGCATCGTGGGAGGGATGGCGACGTAGCCGAGGCGCTGGCCGGGCGCAAGCAGCGTCTTCCCGTAGGTGTAGATGAGGAAGGACCGGTCGTAGAACCTCACCGGGCTGTGGAACGGCTCGCCGTCGAAGAGGATCCGGCTGTAGGACTCGTCGGACACAAGGTAGACGGGCCTGCCGCTGCGCTCGGAGGCCCGGTCGAGGACCTCCGCCAGGCCGGTCAGCTCGGAGGGCTGGAGGATGCGCCCCGTTGGGTTGTGGGGCGAGTTCACGATGATCGCCCGGGTTCTGGGGGTGATCGCCGCCTCGATCGCCGCCAAGGGGAGTTCGAAGGTGGGCGACGGAAGGTCGACGCGCAGCGGTGTGGCACCGAGGGTCATGATCATCTGGGGATAGAAGAACCACGGCGGTGAAAGGTAGATGACCTCGTCGCCGGCGTCCACGATCGCCCGCAACGTGGCGGCGATGGCCCCGAAGGCCCCCGTGGTCATGGCGATGTCCGCTGCGTCGAACTCGATCCCCACCCGGGAGCGCAGCGACCTGCCGACCGCTGCCACCGTGGCCGGCTCGCTGCCCTTGTACTCGAACCATCGCTCCGACCGCGGCGCGGCCCACCGGGCGATGGCGTCGCCGATCTCCGGCAGCGGCATCTCGTGGGGATTCCCGAAGACGAAGTCGCAGGCGTCGGGGTCGGTGGCGATCGCAAGGTACGTGCGGTAGCAGTTCAGGAAGGCCTCCAGGCTTCGCTGGATCTCGAGGATCGTCTCCCCGACGGGCTGGTTCATGACAGCTCCACGAGCAGCCCGGTCGGGCCGAGATGCCGCGCACCGCCGGAGACGGGAACGTAGGACTCCCGGGCGTAGGCACGCGCGAGTAGGTCGGGCATGCTCTTCATGGCGATCCTCCAATCTTCGACCTGGCTCTCGTGAGAGTCGATGGCCTGCACCTTCACCTGCAGCTCTCTGGCATCGAGTTCGAAGACAGGCCCGACGTCGGGGAACGACACGACCGGTAGCCCCCCATCCTCCCCCGCCAAAGCGATGACCTCACGGTAGGCTTGGGCCAACTGCTCGTCGAAGGCCATGTGGTACAGGGCCGGACGGCGGTCCTCGTCGATCGAGGCCACGGCGGCGTCGGTGCAGGCACCGACGCCGCATGTGGTCGGGATGGCCGTAGCCGCCGTCGGGTCCCCAGCCCAGGACGGCCGCCGGGGCAAGGGACCGTATGCTCTCCGCGATCCGGCTCGTGATCTCCGCCTGGTCGCAGTCCCCCACCTCGCCGTCGGGATAGTCCCAGAGCTCCACGGCAGCGAGCCCGAGAGCCTTGCCTGCCTCCTCAAGCTCCCGGGTCCGGATGCGCGGCAGGTCCTCCTTCGTCGCGCCGGGAGGCTTGCCCTGCCAGCCTTCGCCGCCTCGGGTCACGCACAGGAGGTGGACGTCGACCCCCGCCGTGGCGTGCCGGTAGAGCGTCCCGCCGGTCCCCATAGATTCGTCGTCGGGATGTGCCAGCACCGCCAGCAGCCGCATGATCGTGTATTGATATCACCGCACGCGCTCGGCCGCTTGACGTGTCTGGTCGACACAATCTGGATCTCGCGCCCGTCAGCCCGGCCGGCCATTCGCGCGTCAGAGGTGAGCGTGGACCGGTCGATTCCTTTCAGCTACGCCCTATGCCTGTTCGGCGTTGTCGCTTGCAACCAACATGCGAGTCCACATCGCGCCCAGCCAGGCCTCGAACTGGTGGTCGCCCCAGGCGAGGTTGTTGACGAGGTGCTGCCAGAGCATGCCATCGGTCGTGGCCCACAGAATGTCGCGACACTCCTGTTCTGAGACTGCGAGGTGTCCCGTCGCGGCGGCTGCGCGGGCCATGACGCCCATCCCGGCGAGGCGTTGGCGGCCGATCTCCGCGAGCATGTCGGCGGCGGCCGATTCACTGGCTGCGGCGCCCTGGATGGCAAGGATGAGCGGGACGATCCGGTGGGCGGTCGCGGTGAACAGTGCGGCCTGTGCCGCGAGCCGGCGGGCAAGGTCGGGCTCGGCAAGCAGGGCCTGCACCTCGGGCCGCTCGTGGTACTTGATTTCCTCGTCATCTCCACCGATCGTGACGTCCCAGACGCGGTGCAGCAGCGTCGCCTTGTTGCGAAAAGCGCCGTAGACCGTCTCCACGGAGACTCCGGCCGCCCGGGCGACGTCCACCATTGTCGTCCGCCCGTAGCCCTGGCTGACGAACAGGTCGTGCGCTGACCGCAGGACCGCGCGCTGCGTGGCCCGGGCCTGTTCCTTGCGCCACGACGAGTCATAACGTCGCTGGCCCTTGACAGTCTCCACCATATCAGTTACACCTGTTCAGTATTCGTTCCATGAACACTCTATCGGATAGGGGCTCGGGCCATGACGATCGCCAGTGACACCTTCGACTGGACCGACGTCGCCTCCTCGTGGGACGAACACCGCCACCACATCGAGACGATGAAGGCAAAGCTTACGCACGACCTGACTGCCGGATTGGCAATCCGTCCGGGCGAGCACGTGCTCGAGCTCGGCGCCGGCACGGGTGAGCTCGCCCTCCGGCTGGGCGAGCAGGTCGGGCCCACCGGCAGCGTGCTCGCGACCGATGTCGCCCCCGGCATGGTCGAGCTCCTCCGGCGGACCCTCACCGGCACGGCGAACATCAGGGTGGCCCAGATCGACGCGCGCCGGATCGACCTGCCCGACGGCAGCTTCGACATCGTTGTGTTCCGCATGGGGCTGATGCTCGTGGCCGAACCGGAGCAGGTTCTTCAGGAGTGTCACCGGGTGCTCAGGTCCGGCGGCCGGCTGGGGGTCGCCTGTTGGGCCGGCCCACAGCACAACCCGTGGCTTACCTCCGTCGGCATGGCTGCCATGATGCACGGTCTGGTCTCCGGCGGCCCGCCGACTGGTCCAGGCGGGCCGTTCTCACTCGCCGACCCCATCAAGCTCCAGCGGCTGATTCGCGACAGCGGCTTCGCCGACGTCGCCGTGCGTGAGGTGGAAACCGAGGCCAGCTTCACCGACACCGACGAACACTTCGACACCGTCATCTCCCTCGCCTCGCCGCTGGCCGCCGCCCTCGCCGCCGCACCCGAAAGCACCCGTGTCGCCGTTCGGAAGACGGCCGCCCAGCTCATCGACGCGCACCGGACCGCCGACGGCCTCACGGTGCCCGGACGCGCCCTCGTGGGCATAGCTCGCCTGTGAGGCATGGGCTGCCCTGCCGCCAGGCCTAAGAACTGAGGTAAAGATCACGCGTGGACGCGTCATTTCTTCCTCACCTGGCGGAGAACGATTGTCTCCCGCATGCATTCGCCGGGCCGGTGCCATTGCATCTGTGGCGGCCGCCAACTCGATTTGGGGGTTAGCGGGTCTGGCAACTTCCGGCTAGCGGCAATGCGATCACCTCCCTTCCGCTGTCATCGTTCGATGGGCAGCCGGGGAGGAGGACAGATGAGTCAGAGCGCGCTCGTTGAGCTCTCACGCTGGCAGTGGGCGCTGACCGCCTCCTTCCACATGACGTTTCCGGCCGTGACGGTGGGCACGAGCGTCTTCCTCATCGTCTGCTACGGCGCGTACATGCGGACGAAGCAGGCGGTCTACCTGCGCATGTTCCGCTTCTGGCGCCGGATCTTCGGGATCGGGTTCGCACTCGGCGTCGTCTCGGGGATCGTGCTCACGTTTGAGTTCGGCCTGAACTGGGGCCGGTTCGCGCACGACGTCGGTCCGATCGTCGGTCCGATCGTCGGGATGGAAGTGGTGACCGCCTTCTTCCTGGAGGCAGCTTTCCTCGGGCTCCTCGTCTACGGCGACGGCCGCGTCAGCCAGAGGGTGATGCTCCTCTCGGCCTGCATGGTCTGCCTCGGAACCATCCTGTCGGTGACATGGATCCTGGCGGCCAACTCCTGGATGCAGACGCCCGCCGGCTACGTGCTCACCAATGGTCAGTTCCAGCCGGCCAACTGGTGGCACGTGATCTTCAACCCGTCGTTCGGCTGGCGGGTGGCGCACATGCTCGCCGGGGTGCTCGTGTCCGCCGCCTTCATGATCGCAGGGATCTCGGCCTGGTATCTCATCAAGGACCGCCATCTCGAGGTGGCCCGCCGGGGGCTCTCCATCGCGATCGGGAGCGCCGCGATCCTCCTGCCGGTGCAGATGTACCTGGGTGACACCGTCGCAGTGCAGTACATCGAGAAGTACCAGATGCCGAAGCTCGAGGCGCTCGAGGGCAACTGGACCTCGACGAACACCGGCTGGATCGCCGTCGTCATCCCCGACCAGCCAGCCGCGAAGAACGACCTCACCGTGACGATCCCCTGGCTCGGCAGCGCGATCGCCAACGACTGGACCGGCAGGACGCCGACACCGGGGCTCCTCCTGACTCCGCCTGCACTTCGGCCCAACGTGCTGGCGACCTTCTACGGCTTCCGCGTCATGTTCTATGGCTCCCTGGTTATGTTCGCCGCAGCGATGATGGGCGTCGTCCTCCGGCTCCGAGGCCGGCTGTACACGGCGAGGTGGTTCCACCGACTGGTGCTGGTGTCGCTGCCCATGGGCGTCCTGGCGATCATCGGTGGCTGGGTGCTGGCCGAGACCGGCCGCCAGCCATGGATCGTCTACGGCAAGCTGCTGACAGCCGACGCGGTCTCGCCTCTTCACACCTGGCCGGTGGTGGGATCGTTGAGCCTCTTCACCGTCGTCTACGGGTCCCTGGTCGGCGCCTACATCTACTACGTCGTCCGGGTGGTTCGCCAGGGCCCCGAGGGAGCCGAGGACCCCGATGCCGGGCGCGTGCTGGTCCCGTCCCATCCGGCCGTTGCAGGGCGAAGGGAGGCGACATAGGTGCATGCGTCCGACGTGTGGATGATCTTCATCACCCTGGCGCTCGTGATGTACGTGGTGCTCGACGGCTACGACCTCGGCATCGGCGTCTTCACCCTCTTCGAGCGCGATGACCGGAGCCGGGAGGAGATGCACGCCCTGGTCGCACGGGCCTGGGACGGCAACGAATCGTGGATCGTCCTCCTCGCCGTCGCGGCCTTCGGCGGGCTGCCTCTCGCGTACGGCCTCGCCTCCCCGGCTGTCTACATCCCGCTCATCCTCATGCTGTTCGCGCTCATCTGGCGCGGCATTTCCATCGAAGTCCTGGATCAGTACCCCACCTGGCGGCGCGGGTGGGGGGGCGCCTTCGGGCTCGGCTCCCTTGTGGCGGCGCTCTGCCAGGGTGCGGCCTTTGGTGGCCTCGTGGCCGGGGTCAAGACGAACGGAGCGACCTTCGCCGGCGGGCCGTTCTCGTTCCTTCACGGCGGGTACGCGGTCCTCACTGCGCTGACCGCGACCGCGCTCTACATGCTGGCCGGCGCTGCATGGATGTACCTCAAGTTTGACGGGGACCTGCAGCAGGGCGTCGTCCGTGCGGGCCGATCCCTGACGATTGTGCTTGCCGTCGCCGTCGCACCCTGCTGGGCACTCCTGCCGGCCGCCGGGACGACCACGCTGGCGACGACCGGCCCGGTGCGCCTTCCGGTCTGGATCATCGGAGCCGCCGTGCTCGTCGGGGGCTTGGCGGTCACCTACCGCTCCTTCGGCCGGCACCCCGATCGCGGGCCGGTGTACGGCGCGCTCGCCATCTACGCCGGCGGCCTGTTGCTGCTTCTCGGTCTGCTGTACCCGTACGTGGTGCCGCCGAACATCACGGTGCACGAGGCGGCGTCACCGGTAGGCTCGCTGAACTTCCTGCTGATCGGCGTGGGGCTCTGCATGCCGGCCATCTTCGCCTACAACACCTACGCCTATTGGGTGTTCAGGGGCAAGCTGCGCCTGCCGAGGGAGGTCGTCCAACCATGAACACAAACCCACTCGTCCGCTGGTACCGCAGATCCAGGACACTCCGGGTGCTCTCTGCCCTTGCCCTCATTCCGCTCGGGGCGCTGTTCGTCATGGTCTCCATCGATTCCCTTGGCGGCTACAGCGGGATCGGCAACCTCCTCGGGATCGCCGCGCTGTCCATGTTCGCCGCTTGGGCGTGGTGGTGGGGCGAGCGGCGGGACCGGCGCCGTGCGAGGGCAGGAGATCGATGACCGTTGACCGGCTTCTTGCACCGGCCCTTGGCGCACGCCCCGATGCGACGGAGCGGCGGTCTTTGTCGGAGATGCT
>JAOPZY010000053.1 GCA_025963875.1 Actinomycetota bacterium | reverse complement strand
GCGCCAGGGCGCTCAAGCAGACCTTCGGCAAGTACCTGGTCCGGTTCCGCATGGACAAGGGCAAGGGGATCGCCGGCATCGCTCTCCTCTGGCCGTCCAACGGTGGATGGCCGCCCGAGATCGACTTCGCCGAGGACGGTGGAGGCAACCGGAGCAACACCTCCGCCACCCTGCATTACGGATCCGCCAACGACCAGGTCCAGCGCTCCGTCGCTGCGGACTTCAGCCAGTGGCACACCATCGGGGTCGAGTGGACCCCCGGCCACCTCGTCTACACGCTGGACGGCGCAGTCTGGGCCACCGTGGCCAACGCCAACGTGCCGGCCGTGCCGATGGAGATGGACCTGCAGACCCAGGCGGGCACGTGTGGCGACGACTGGAACCCCTGCGCGGACGCCACGACGCCTGCCCACGTCAGCATGCAGGTCGACTGGGTTGTCGCCTACAAGATGGGCTGAGTGCCCGCTGAGAGCGACCGAGAGCTACCGCAGCGGAACCTGTTCAAATGGGTGCATGCCAAGCGCTCCCGGACCCCCGGGTTGGAAGGTCGCCGCCGTCATTGCCCTGGTCATCGTCTTCGCCGCGGGCGTCGTGCTGCTCTCCGGCGTAGGCCGCCATCCTGCGCGGCGCCCCATTCCCCGACACTCGCCAGAGGTGGCACCCAGTCCGACCGGGCCCCCGACTCCCACCGAGAGCGCGACGCCGTCCCCGACTCCCAGCCCTACGCCAGCCCCGAGCGCGACCACGAGTTCCCATCCCACGCCGACCCCGTCGCGGAAGACCTCGCCACCGCCACCGACCAGCCCGGCCGTCGGGCCGTCCGGCGTCGCCATTCCCCTGGGCGACCTCCCCGGCTGGAAGAGGGTCTTCTCGGACGACTTCAACGGATCGGCCCTCGACGCCGGGGCCTGGGGCACCTATACCGGCACGCCCGGTGGCGACCCCGGCGGCCTGTGGGACCCTTCCCACGTGGTGGTCCACGATGGCATGCTCGAGCTGCAGACCTACCGGGACTCCTCTTTCGGCAACCGGTGGGTCTCGGGCGGCCTCTCCAGCGCCAGGGCGCTCAAGCAGACCTACGGCAAGTACCTGGTCCGGTTCCGGATGGACCCCGGCTACGGGATCGCCGGCGTCGTGCTGCTCTGGCCGAGCAGCGGCGACTGGCCCCCGGAGATCGACTTCGCGGAGGACGGCGGCGGCAACCGCAGCGAGACCACCGCGACCCTTCACTACGGGAGCAGCGACGCACAGATCGCCCGGTCGGTGAAGGCCGATTTCAGCAGGTGGCACACCGTCGGTGTGGAGTGGAGCCCCGGCCGCCTCGTCTACACCCTCGACGGCACCGTGTGGGACACCCTCTCAAGCCCGCAAGTGCCCGCGCAGCCGATGGAGATGGACATCCAGACCCAGGCCGGCACCTGCGGGCAGGTGGAGACGCCCTGCCCCGACGCCTCCACCCCCGACCACGTCAACCTGCAGGTGGACTGGGTGGTCGCCTACCGTCCCGCCTGAACCTCAGATCTCGACGTAGACGACGCCCCGCTCGATCTTGACCCGGTAGCTCGGCACCGGCTCGGTGGCCGGGCCCCTCACCACCTCGCCGGTCGTGACGTCGAACTGTGAGCCGTGACACGAGCACGTGACCGTGGTGCCCTCGAGCTCCCCCTTCCCCAGCGAACAGCCGGCGTGGCTGCACAGGTCCCCGATGGCGTAGACCTCGCCGTCCACCTCCGCAAGGCCCACCCAGGTCTCGCACACGTCGTAGGCGGCTACTTCGCCCTCGGCAAGGTCGATCTTCTTGGTCACCGTCTCAAACTGCATCCCGGCTCCTTCCCTGACTGTTCCTGATCTGCCTATTCTGCTGCTTTCCCGAAGGTTGTTTCGGACGTCCCCCGCCTGCAGGGCTGGGGCACCATCGGACGTCCCCGACGAGCGCCGCTACCGGAGGTTTACCCATGGACGAAGCGAGCACCGACCGGGCCTACGACGTGATCGTCATCGGGGCCGGGCCGACCGGCGAGAACGTCGCCGGCCGCGCCGCCAGAGCCGGGCTGCGAACGGTCGTCGTGGAGGCCGAGTTGGTCGGCGGCGAGTGCTCCTACTGGGCGTGCATGCCCAGCAAGGCGCTGCTACGGCCCCCGATGGCCGTCGCCGAGGCCAGCAGCGTCCGGGGCGCCAGGGAGGCGGTCACGGGCAGGCTGGATGTCGCTGCCGTGCTCGAGCGCAGGGACGACTTCGCCCACGGATGGAACGACGAGAGCGAGGTCCAATGGCTCGACAAGCACGGCATCGACCTGATCCGGGGCCACGGGAGGCTCGCCGGCGAGCGTCGGGTCGTGGTCGACCAGCCCGGAGGTGGCACCGTCGAGCTCTCGGCCCGCCACGCCGTCGCCATCGCCACCGGCACCACCGCGATGGTGCCCCCGATGCCCGGTCTCCGGGAGGCAAAGCCCTGGACCAGCCGGGAGGCGACGTCCGCCAAGGCGGCGCCCCGCAGCCTCGCCATCCTGGGCGGCGGCGTCGTGGGCTGCGAGATGGCAACCGCCTGGTCCAGCCTCGGCACGAGGGAGATCACCCTCATCCAGCGGGGGGAGCGACTCCTGCCCGGCAACGAGCCCTTCGCCGGCGAGGCGGTCAAATCGGCGCTGGAGGGGCGCGGCGTCCAGGTTCTGCTCCGCGCCACCGCCGCCAACGTCGAACGCGACGGCAATGGCCGGGTCAGCCTCGGGATGGCCGGCGGCGAGACCATCGTCGCCGACGAGCTGCTCGTCGCCACGGGGCGGAAGCCCCACACCGCCGACATCGGCCTCGAGACGGTCGGGCTCGAGCCCGGCACCTGGCTGGAGGTCGACGACACGATGCTGGTCACCGAGGTCCCCGGCGGATGGCTGTACGCGGCCGGCGACATCAACCACCGGGCGCTCCTCACGCATATGGGCAAGTACCAGGCGCGGATCTGTGGCGACGTCATCGCCGCCCGGGCGGCCGGCCGCCCCGTCGACCCGGCGCCGTGGTCCGCCCATGCCGCCACCGCAAACAACGGCTGCGTGCCCCAGGTCATCTTCACCGACCCCGAGGTCGGTGCGGTCGGTCTCACCACGGACCAGGCGGCGTCCCGCGGCCTCAACGTCCGCCCGGTGGACTACGAGATCGGCGACGTGGCGGGGGCCTCGCTCTTCGCCGACGGCTACAAGGGCCACGCCCGCATGGTCGTGGACGAGGACCGCGGCGTCATCGTTGGGATGACCCTCGTCGGGATGGCGGTCGGCGAGATGATCCACGCCGCCACGATCGCCGTCGCGGGGGAGGTTCCCCTCCACCGCCTCTGGCACGCCGTTCCCTCATACCCCACGATGAGCGAGATCTGGCTGCGCCTGCTGGAGACCTACGGCCTCTAGAGCTCTAGAGAGAGGGGGGTTCGGGAAGTCCGGAAAAAAACGCGTGTATGCACGCGAAAAGTTCCGGACCTCGGTCCGACTCAGGCGGCGTCCTTGCCCCTCGCAACGAGTTCCGGCGCGTGGCAGGGTTGCAGCAACGACGGCTGGGTCGTCGCTCGCGCCGGCACCGAACGGCGGATGGTGGCGTAGGCGATCAGGCCCCCCGAGGCTGCGAAGGCTGCCGCGATGAGCATTGCCTCGTGGAAGCCCCTCGTCAGCGCGGCCGCCGGCGACGTCTGCAGGCGGACGAGCGTGGGGAGCACCGCCACCGACAGGAGGCCGGCGAGCCGGGCCACCGCGTTGTTGACCGCGGAGCCAACGCCCACGTGGGCGTCGTCGACCGACGCCAGCACGGCGGCGG